>JAGLKS010000059.1 GCA_023140905.1 Alphaproteobacteria bacterium
TTACTAAACACAGCCGTAGCAAAAGCCATTGATCCGGTAATTATGGCCGATGCTTTTGCAGGAAGTATCCAATCTGGCCGCAAAGCTTATCTTGCAGGAATTATTACACCTCAAGAAAAAGCAACAGCCTCAACCCCTCTTTTGGACCGCCCGTTTTGGCATCAGGAGTAACAAAAGAAAATGAACAGATATATCCGTCAACTTGCTTTGCCGGAAATGGACAGCATAAAACAAGAAACCCTCGCTAAAAGCACTATTTTCGTAGTAGGCCTTGGCGGGCTAGGCAGCGCAGCTCTACCCTATTTAGCAGGGGCCGGTGTTGGCCACATCATTCTAGCCGACAATGACCGGGTAGATATCTCCAACCTACACAGACAAATTGTATACCGCGCAGATCAGGCCGGGCAAAGCAAAGCCACATGCACAGGAAATTTTCTGTGTGCCCTTAACCCCGATATACATATCCATGCTTTAAATGAGCGCATAGACAATAAGAATGCTCTGGAGCTGCTTTCCGCACGCAATATTGATCTTATTCTCGACGGTAGTGATAATTTTTCCACAAAATCCTTATTGAATAAAATCAGCATTGATATGGGCATCCCCCTTATTACAGCCAGTGTTACCCAGTTTAACGGCCAAATAGGTACTTTTGAAGGATATAATTCTGACAAACCATGCTATCGCTGCCTATTTCCCGAACTTCCAGATATGCCAAATGATTGCGAAGAATTAGGAGTTCTAGGCACTAGCTCAGCTATTATCGGCTTGATGCTGGCACATATTGCTTTATGCCGCTTATTGAACATAGAGATTGCTCATAATGCACAACACCCTTTCGCACGCATTAATCTCAAAACACTAGAGATTGAACATTATGCATTGGAAAAAGATCCGAACTGTCCGCATTGTGCAAATATCACACCGGACAATAAGGAAAAAGAGGAAGAAAAAACAATAGGATGGGGGTTAAAACAAGGACAAGGACTGGAACCGGATTTAAAACAAACAGCTAAACATGCCGATGAAAAAGAAAAAGAAAAAGAAGAGAACAAAGCTAAAGATCTTACCCCTCTTCTTGATGAAGACGATAAAAAACCAGTCTCACCAATGCCACAAATATGCAGCATCAGTATTCACCAGATTGAAGATTTCGACAGCTTTATTATCGATGTGCGCCAAGCTGAAGAAATTGAGTTTGCGCCGATTGACCATCCTCTAATAACACAACGCCCGCACAATATCCCCTTACCTGAACTGGGTTCTCATATAGATGATCTTCCTAAAGATAAGCGCATAGCTTTTATTTGCTCAAAAAACACATACAGTCTGTACGCTGCTCAATATCTTATGACGAAAGGTTTTGAAAACGTGTGCATATTAGACAGGTTTTCTTTCTAAAGCTGGCTAATAACAACGTGCAAGAGTAAATGCAACCGACTATAAGCCAGCACAACAGATTCTAAGCTAATTGAGAAGCAGGTTCCTCTACAACGGCCTCATCATCATTTGCGCTTTGTCTGTCAACACATGCAGCAAAAGCCTCAAGCGAGAGATTAATATTAGGCGCATGACGAGCAATAAAATCAGCATTAAGCGGCTCTCCGTTTTGGTAAGCATTTAATACCTCATCTCCATCATAATCACAGCCTGACAAGCGCAACGTCAATGTTTCAGGTTCTTCACCAAAGCCTGTGCCATTAAGTGTAACTAGCCCGTGAGTTTCAAGCAGATACTTTTCAAGCTCTTCACTTGTTCTTACGCCTTTGCGCAATAGAACATCCCGGAAATCCTTAAAGTCAGGATAAAGATAGAACGCGCCCTGCGGCAAAGAACATGTAAGCCCTATATCACGAAGACCTTTCGCGATATAGGTATTAACAAAATCATATATCGCACAACAATCGCTAACATAGTTTTCTATGTCCTCATGGCCTTTATAAGCTTCAAGAACAGCATATTGCACAGGAGATGGTACACATGACCATGTTTCACTCGCGATACAAACCATAAGGTCTTTCAATCCTTCGATTGATTTTGGGATAATCGCCAAACCAACACGCCACCCACCAAGAGCCATATGTTTGGAAAGTCCTGTAGACACTATTGTATGATCCGGGGCATATTTCGAAATACTGCGATATATGCCATCATAAGAAACCAAACCATATATTTCATCGGAAATGATAAAGATATCTTCATCAATACAAACCTGAGCAATTGCTGCCAATTCAGGCTCACTAATTGTTAGTCCTGTCGGATTATTCGGATAATTAAGAATAATCTTAGTTGGGTTTTTACCCTCTTCACGCGCTCGTATAATAGTATTACGCAACGCCTCAGCATTGATATGATACCCTTCATCATCCAGTTGCGTTGATACTTTTATAACTTCAGTACCCAACATTTTAGCCTGAGGCTCGTAGCTAACCCAACTAGGAACAGGCATTAAAAGATCGCCTTTAACAGCCAACTGCGCAGCATACAGTATCAGCTTACTACCCGGAGCGATAATCACATCATGTGTTGACGGATCAACATCTATTATGTCGCTGTAATATGATAGAACGGCCTCGCAAAGTTCACTTAATCCGATAGATGGCAAATATTTATTATTTGAGGCATGCTTGATTAGAGCTTCTTTAAGTCGAACAGGCACTGGAAATGGTGCTTGTCCGAATCCCATATGTAGAATTGTCTGTCCTTGTTCTCTCAAACGACTAACAGCTTCATTTGCTGCAAGGGTCGGCGAAAGTTTTAACTTTTGACTAGTACAATTTAAAGTAACCATGACTGCCTCTATTTTCACTGTAACTGAACTGTGTGAACCACACAGTCAATCGCTATCATAATAAAATAAAGGCGTAAAGTTCTGCTTCACGAATTCCACAGAAACATAGGCTGCGGTGCAGCAAAAAAAGCTATGCTGATTTTTCAGTTTTCGCGTTTTTTATTCCCTCTTCAATTAGAGCCTTGGCATGCGAAGAACCTTGCCAGCCCTGAATTTTCACCCATTTTCCCTTTTCCAAATCTTTGTAATGTGTAAAGAAATGTTCGATCTCATCAAGCAAAATCTGCGGCAAATCGCTATACTCCTCAACCTTGCTAAACATGGGGTGTGTTTTATCAACCGGCACAGCTAAAATCTTTTCATCCTGACCGCCATCATCTTCCATGACCAAAACACCAACCGGACGCGCATTGATAACGGCTCCGGGTAAAATGGAATGCTGAGCATAAACAAGCACATCAACCGGATCACCATCGCCGCCTAATGTTTGTGGAATAAAGCCATAATTAGCCGGATAGAACATTGGTGTATGCACAAAACGATCAACAAATAACGCACCGGATTCTTTGTCTATCTCGTATTTAACAGGCACACCGCCCGCCGTGTTTTCTATAATAACATTAATATTGTTTGGCACATCTTTGCCCGCAGAAATTTTAGAAATATCCATTATTTTGTTTCCTCAAATTACTATTAGAACCCTGTATTTATACACCACGTACTTATACAGAGCACATCGAAAGTTACATCTTAACTTTACATTAATGATGAACATTTTTACGCGCCCCGACCTTAAACAGCAAGGAGTTTTATAAAAATCATGTGGGGTTTAGTTAACTTTAGAGCGAAGTTTTCCTGAAGAAATTTTTACACATATAAGAAAAGGTGCAAACAAACACGCTCCCCAAACGATCAAGACTAAAATGCATTATAGGCAACTAAGAATAGACGCCTCTCACAAATTATTGCTGCGGATGCTCTTCCTGAGCATAGTTATCATTAGATCGACGGATCATCATTCTGGGTAATATTTTTTCACTTTCAGCAGACACAAACATTATACCTTTTGCACCAAGAGCACACGCACTAATCATAATTAGTTCACCTTATATTTTTGCTGTTATTCTGAGATTATAATATTTTTTTGTGCAATTTTCAATCATAAACTTACAAACAAAATTTGCGGCTTCTTCAAAAACAAGTTCGCTAGTGCAGCATTTTTCCGTTCTAAAGGTGGCGAAGATATCGGAGAAAACCTACGATAGAGACATGTAACGCACTGAAAAAGTAAAGCAAATTACTATATAGAGGTGACGAAGGCACCGGAGACGTTACATCTACGGAGGCGTTACGTCTACGAATTTACGCACTGAGATTCACGCGCAAATAAGAAAACGCCCTAAAATTAAGGCGTTTTCTTTTTAAACTATCATGCACATACCACAAAACGCAGCATATACAAAAGAAACTAATCTACTGCTTTCAAGTTACCAGCAGCTTGCTTACCGCGATTTTCCTGAAGTTCGTATTCAACTTTCTGTCCTTCATTAAGCGAGCGCATACCAGCTTGCTCAACTGCAGAGATATGAACAAAAACATCATTACTACCATCATCAGGCATGATAAAACCAAAACCTTTTGTTGCATTAAACCATTTCACGGTTCCTACTTGTGACATATTAGGGTCACTCCTTCTATTACTTGTATTAAAAAAACTATCGTCTCTTTGTTATATTCACCTACGCCTTTATTCAAGGTGAGCAAATTCCCAAAGATTGTCGTGATTAGACAGTGTCTTGATGAAAATAGCAAGAAAAGAGTTACTTGGGGTATACGATATTTTTATTGAATACTATAGAATACTATAATTAGTGGCATGTGCATAAAAAAATTAACGCTGGATATTTTTATACAAAAATCTGCTAAACTGCCTGTCAGACATTCGTCTATCACGTGAAAGACTATTTATTTATGGCATCAGACACTAGTATCCTAGAACGTAGCGCTATCCAAAAAGGAAAAGTTTTTATTCATGCCGGAGATGAAATTTCGCGGGCCTACGTCATTCAAAATGGTGAGGTTGTTGCTTTTACCATGCAAAATGACCGGAAAATTGAAGTCTCCCGTTTCGGCCCTGACTCTATTATTGGCGAATTAGGGCTAGTTTCTGACGAAATCTCCCTCCTTAGCTATGAAACTCTTACTTTGTGCACTGTTGTAACTGTTACCCGTCAAGAGTTTCAAAAACGCCTGCATAAAGCCGATAAAAATGTCTCAACAATCATGGAACACGCTGTTAAAAAGATCAGTTATTATGAGAACATCGAAACACAAAAAGCTGTTAAAGCTGCTGAAATAGACGAGACAGCTTATTTATTAATGAACAACCTGCTAAAAGGCATTTCACACGATAGAAAGATGGAATATGAAGATGCTATTTTGCCGCATCTTAATGGCTTGATTAAAGCGATAAAAAGCATAAAGAAATCTAAAAAAGAAACAATGACAGTTTTTGATGAAGAAGGAAACGCTACTGAAGAAACCGAAGCGCCGGATATTTCTATGGAATAACCGTTCTAGCCTTCTGTTTTCACCTAATGTCATCTCACCCCTGTTACGTGCCGTTAGTTTGCTATAACAGGCCAAACCTCAATAAAAATAAAGCCCCCTTCAAGGATAATTTCGTTTAAGGCCTTATCAGGCCTAAACCTCAATGAAGAACCCCGCCGCAAGCAGCAGGGTATCACGTCATTGCGAGGAGCCGCGCCATAGTTTTGACGAAGGCGGGCGACGCGACAATCTAGAGTCTTTCTTGTAGCACTGGATCGCCACGCTTCGCTCACGATGACGAACGCAGCAAGCTGCGGGGAATTAAACCCGAAAGTGATTAAAATATTTGACACTATAGGAATAACCTCCTATAGTGAGCCTCGCAGCTGATTATGATGATACGAAAACAACGCAAAATAACAATATGGAGAACAACATGGAAAACGACACAGAAAACAAAACACCAAAACAGCTTTTAAAAACGTCTCTGGACGATTTGCACAGCGAGCTTCAAGAGACTTTGTCCGACATTCACGGGAATGACGAAATAGAAAACCTGAAAAAACAAGCCAGTGTTTTGAACAAAGTTATGCTCCACATGC
>JAGLKS010000006.1 GCA_023140905.1 Alphaproteobacteria bacterium
CTTCCGTTTTCATACGAAACGTTCGTTTTCCCTGCTCATTACCGGCATTATTATAGCGCACAAAAACACCGGATGAACCAATATGCCCATCCATTTCAGCCTGATCGAACCTACCCTTAGGATCAATCTCCATATAAATACGAACATCACGAGCGACTTGTTCCGGTGCTGTGCGCATTACATCCGCCTTCACCTTAATACGCATAGGAGGGGCATCGTATTCTTCCTCCTTTTTTTCTGCGTCCAGAAAAGGACGGGCATCTAAAAAAGTCCCTCCCAGCATAATATCAATAGCGCGTTTCTCATCATAAGAAAATTTCAATGAAGCTTTTGTCTCGCCCAATGTGAAAGATGGAATTTGCCCACCGGCTAATACAACAGTCCCCTTACTCTCTCCCGTATCAGACGGAGACGGAGCCAATGTTGTGAAATCTATAACAGCATTTTCCAGCATAAAATCAGGAGCTTGTGCACTTAAATTCGTTATCTTACGCAAATGACCCTGTTCCAATAAAGCACTTAAACGTAAATTTCCATTTACTCCAATTGGTTTTTCATAGTCAAACGGATCGATAATAAACTGTGCAGGGGTCATATCCGCGCTTATCTCTGCACCGGCAGTCCCGTCCCGGTAAGATGTATAGGTCAAAGATGTGTCCAGCGGCCCGCTAAAAAATTCGGTTAGATCAATTCCTAATTTTTCACGCAATTCGTCATCTACACGCAAACGAGCTTGAACCTTTTCTTTATAAGATTGCCCCTCGCTCTTTAAAAAAGCCTCCCATTCCAGATCAGTCCGCCTTCCATCAAGCAAAGCATTTCCTTTCAAGCGCACTAAATTATCTTTCACAGACAAATCCAGCGGCCCGCCGCTTATATCCAGATCTTTTACAACATCCGGGAAAAGAACATCGGAAATCTGACCTTTTATATCAATCTTAAACTGACTGAGTTTGACATTTTTGCGCGCGGGAAAATGCAGCTTGATTTTTAAATCTGCCTTACCTTTAACCCTGTCTATATCCATATCTATATTGTTACCAAGGTTAATCGGCTCAGTTGAAATATACCGAAAAACATCTGCAATATTGCCTTGCAAATCAATACTCAAATCTGCATCTCCGACACCCACAGCGATAAGCTCATCAAGATAAATCTTGGAAGGACCAATAGCCATCTCACCAATTTTTGCTTTTTCGATCTCTATGCTCAGAGAATCATTGTCTACATCAAGCTGACCGGAACCATAGATATGACTGGCTTTAGGCAAAGGCGCATAATAATCCAAAGTCATATCTCTTGCTTTGAAATCAACAAGAATATTTTCAATCCCAGCTTGCCAAGATACAGTTTCAGTATTTGCTTCTGTTGTTTTCTTAGAGCCTTCCAGATTAAAACTAACGGAAACTTCCTCAAACACACCGTTAGATATTCTTTTGACGATCCATTTTTCTGCGTTTTTTCCTCTTAAAAATTCAGGCCAAATCTTATCAATCTGCGGCTGTTGGACATTTTTAGCCCAGACTCGCACAGGCCCACGCACATCATCTTCACTATGTGTTAAATCACCGCTAAATTCGAAATTAATTCCTCCCAGTGAAATATGCGTGTCTCGTAACAACAAAGTCTTGCTTGCGTAGTTATAAGTCGTGTTCAACGCCATATTTTTATAAGGGACGGGTTCATCAGAAAGTTTAGAATAGACAATATGCCCTCCTTCAGAATAAGCACTAATGTGCAAATCCGAAGGTACAAACTCACGATCATCTATGATAGTTTCTATGTTAGCACTAATAACAACATCCTGAGTTGCAGGAACATCTAAACCGGGAATTTTACCCAGAATATCATTGACATTAAGCGCTTTTATATCTGCTGATAACGCGATATCTCCCTGCTCCCAGTCATAAGTCATCACAACATCCAGAGCAGAATCTTCTGTGCCCAATCCGGGTAAAGACATATGTGCATGACCATCGGCTCCATCGCTCGTACTTAGAACTTCCATATCGAAACCGGGCAATGACCAAGTCTGCTGAATGACTTTATCATCTACCAGCAATCGAGCATTCTCAATAGAAAATCCTCTTAACCGTGACATTAAAGAAGAGCCTGTATTTTCTTCATCCATATACTGAGCCGGACGAGCAATATATGACAATATATCACGCAAAATCCCAAAAGTGGTTTTTCGCCCTTCGCTAGTATCAATATCATGTTCCTGCTCTGACTTATGATTTTCAATATCAATAGACACACTTCCATTTTTATTGCGCACCAAACGCAATACCGGTTGTTTTAGAATAACTGCTTTTGGCATAATGCGCCCCTGCAACAAACCACCGCGAGAAAAACTAACATCCAGCTGCCCCATGGAACCAATGAGCACGCTATCCTTGTTAAAGAACTGCCCGTTATAAATTTGCAGATATAAAGGCCCTTTAAAGTCAGGCCAGAAAAGAACAGCTTTATCCATCCGCGCATAATTGCCGGAAGCTTTGTCATACATAGCTGCTTCTATTGTATCTTTTGCAAAGCTTATGTCTAATGGACGATCAGACACCCGCCAAATAAACCAACCAAGCATCATAACACCAAGCACAAAAAACACGCCCAGCATCCTAATACTAAACTTGCTTGTGCTCCAAACAACCCGTTTGAGGTTTATACTGCCTATAATCCGTTTGACCACAATATTCTCCGGTATTGCTTTATTACGTTCTATCTTGATCTTCCCTTTGTATCGCACTGCAAAAAAGATAGCCAGAGCAAGCTAAAAAAATCATATAGTAATTTGACTTTTATACGCCCCAAAAACAAAAAGCAGACATTTTAAATGCCTGCTTTCCAATAAAAATAACCGCTATCACTTATCGCGATGCGGGATCATTAACTATGCTGCCATTTTAAGTTTGACGGGAACTTCCAGCCCACCACTTTTTGCACCATTCATATGATCGTGAACATGGCTAACCAGCTCATCTATATGATTATGGAAGAAATGATTTGCCTCAGGCAACACACGGAAATCAATGTGCACTCCCTTTTGCATATGCAAGCGCTCTACAAGTTCCGACACACAGTCTTGCGGAATAATATCATCCCGCCCGCCATGAAGCATTAGACCGGAAGTCGGACAAGGGGCCAAAAATGAAAAATCATCCATATGAGCCGGTGGAGCAATAGAAATAAATCCATGAATTTCAGGACGGCGCATTAATAGCTGCATACCGATCCACGCACCAAAAGAAAATCCAGCAATCCATACATAAGGAGCATTAGGATTAATCTCTTGCATCCAATCCAATGCCGAAGCTGCATCGCTAAGTTCGCCTTCACCTTCATCATAAGTTCCTTGCGAACGGCCTACACCACGAAAGTTAAAACGCAACACTGAAAACCCACGTGCGACATAAGCTTGATATAGCGCATATGTGATTTTATTGTTCATAGTACCGCCATGTTGTGGATTTGGATGAAGAACCAAAGCCAACGGCGCATCTTTTATTTTTGAATGATAGTAACGACCTTCCAAGCGTCCTGACGGACCATTTAGAATAACTTCTGGCATACATATACCTCTTGTTTGAATTATCATAAAATGTTTGAGACGTTTTTTCTCTTTTAACGTACCTGCCACACAGTTAGTTGTTATATTGGAATGAAACTGATAAGTCTACAAATTTCTTATAACCTATTGAAATTATTACAAATACCAAAATAACAGTCTATATAATGGTCTATAATTAATGGTCTATAAAAAATATTGACCTATAACAAAGATTTACTTGATATATTATGAAATTACAGAGATACTATAACTCAGATTTCAAAGGAAAAAGTGTTGTTTTGTATTCTAAACATCACTCGTAGCCAACCAGTTTAAATGCACTTTGGTTGTGTATTTTTTTTATTATTACTTTAATTTGTTAACAAGGCAGATTTTTATGATCCGGCATATTGTTATGTTTAATGCAAAAAAATACGGGGATGATGAAAATATTGAAGCCATTTATAACGGTCTAAAAATGCTGGAAACTATCAAAGGCGACTGGTCATTAAAAGTCATTAAGAACAAAAAAGTAGATCACCGTGCTAATGATATGGATATTGTTGTTTACGGAGAATTTCCTGATGAAACAACACTAGCCTATTATAAAACCCACCCAACCTACCAAAAATGCACTGCCCTCGTCCGCCCTTTACGTAACCAGCGCATCGCTGTAGATATCCCTGATGATAACGAAGATTAGTTTATAGTAGTTTCATTTAAGAATAGTACATTTTTCTATTTGCTCTTACCGCATGAAGTGCGATGGTTTTAAACCGGAAGCAACCTTACGATCAACATAATTAAAAATTTGTTTGACCATATCCCTAATCACGCTAACATGTGTCTTTGAAAATTTCACTGCCTTAGGATATAAACCTTGAATTCTCTTTTTCAAAACAAACCCGAACCCTACGACTTAAGTAACTTCACAATCCTTCTCGTTGAAGATTCTGAATATATGCAAAGCCTGATCCTGGAAATGTTAAAACTCTTCGGTATTGGCGATATTCTAAGATGTAAAGACTCTCAGGAAGCTATAGACCTTATTTCCATCACACATGCGCGTAAATCATCACGCCATATTGATAAAATCGATATCGTGTTAACTGATTGGCTTATGCCAAAAGGTTCTGGTAAAGAGCTTGTCAAATGGGTACGTCATCATAAAGTCTCAGATATACGCTTCTTGCCTCTCATCGTTGTCAGTGGCTACACAACAGAAAGACTTACACACGAAACACGCGATTTGGGTATACACGAACTTCTTGTAAAGCCTGTTTCGGGTAAACTTCTTGCCTCACGGATTTGTTCAGTCATTGACTCCCCAAGGCCTTTTATACAAACACAAAACTATTTTGGTCCTGACCGCAGACGACAAGAACTTACTTTTCATGGGCCGGAAAAACGGTTAAGAAATCCACATATAGTAGAGCGTGATATGTAATGGATAAAGATATGAACACAGATAAAGATAAAAACAGTGTGCTTGAACAAACTGGAAAGGCACTAGTGCAAATGTTCAAGCCTAAATACAACATGCTTAAAAACAAAGCAGGTATGCGCGTCAATATGAAAGAAGATGGCTTTATCGAAGATACAAGAATTCAAGCTGCCGATCAGCTCATTTGCGATCTGTGCAAAAACTCAAAACAAACCCTCGAAGAACAAATTAAAATACTGACAAAACTGTGGAACCACATACAAGAATTGCCAGACAATGAGAAGCGCAAAGAAAAAACTCAGGAAATATTTATTATTGCCCATGAAATAAAAGACATTAGCTCCTTGTGTGACTATGCCATTATCGCGCATTTTGCAGAATCTCTGCGGGATTACATTACCGAAGCTACAATGAACATTAAAAATCAGCGCATCATTATCCAAGCTCATATAGATGCACTAAGCACTATTCTCAAAAACGACATCTCAGATGAAGCTCATCCTATTGCTGAAGAACTCAAAAGCAAGGTTAAGATAGCTATCAATAAATATCGGTAATAGCTCCTGACACCTTGACTGAATACCCCGAGATCCTTTACCTAAGACACAACCGCATCGCGTTTAAATTCTTAAGTGAATCTACTATACACTGCAAGATATCTACTTTTATAGAGGCTATTCACAGTCAGGCAAAAACACTCTTAATTTTCTAGAGTATGAAGGATGCTTTAGTTTCGTTCGCGTTTTTTTTTCTATTTGGCGCACTCTTTCACAACTAATATCATGAATTCGTGCTATTTCGCCAAGTGTGGATGTAGCTTTTTTGCCAATGCCATAGACACATTTGATAACGTCAACTTCGCGATGATCCAGAGTTTTAAAACATTCTTCTAATGTAGTTGCTAATTCTTCTCGTACTAAAGCTTCATGTGGACTAGGGATGTTCGGATCTGAAAACATTACCTCACCCGGGACTTTTATGTCACAATCACCACGTGGATCTAAATATGTGCTAGGTAGAAGCTTTCCGCATATTCTTGGTGGTTTGTGCTTCCCTAAAACAGATACCCTAGCACTTTTCCATTCTTCTGAATCCCTAAATTTTTCTTTATCTTTAGCCAGCGTTCTCTGCTGCTCTTGCTCTGTTAATATCTTAAAGGGATCAGTAAAGCCCAACTCTTCAGGATCTGACTCTTCAATATCGGGAAACGCTGATTTGGCAAATGTACGATCAATCTTACAATCGAGTTCAACATCCGAGTTGTAATCTATTGGTCGTACGGGTTTTATAGAATCTTTATTCTTTATAGACTCTTCCTTCTCTGGTGTACGAATAGGACCAAATAAGACTCTTGCATGTGTCCTTAGAGCAGCAGATAAAACAATTGCTGTTTCATTATATTCTCGAAATTTAGGGTGTTCATGATCAATTTCGCCTTTCATTAAGCGCAAAACACTATTTTTTGTGATTGCTTTTTTATACAGTTCCGGATCTGCACGCTCTTCGCTGTTAACAAAGTTTTGTACATCTTTCCATATTTGAGTAAAAGAAATTATTTCCGTTTCAAGCATTCTTTCTCGTATAGATTCTTGGTAGTTGATTAAGTGCTGCGGTTCATTTTGCAGTCTTTTTTCTTCACGAGCATCTAAAAACAGTTCGATTTGTTCGGGCGTTGAATAAATTTTCAACCCTTTAATTAACGGTTCCGGTTTTGTATTGGGAGTTTGCGCTATACTGGGAGCTTGCTTGATGTCTGGCTCAATAAGGAGAAAGCCCCTTTCAGCATCCCTATAAAGTAATTGACCATCCCTAATGTTTGACGGGAACACAAAGTCTACAATAATAGCCTCTTTATCAGGATTGTCCGGATCGTAACCTGTAACACGTCCGCCTCTTTGTTTAACTCTAACTGCTGACTTACTTGGAACTTTGTTCAAAACAACGTCATGGTGATTTTCACCAAAACCTTCAACAGCCAAATCTGCTGAAGCTAAAAACTTAATTTCCCCTTTTTTATGCGCTTCAATAATGTTACCCTGCTCAACGCCCATATTTCCCCAAGCAGCGCGACAAGAATCCTCACCAAAACGTTTATTTAGATATTCTGCCGTAGCGATAGAATCTGCAATTGAGCTACAAAAGATAAATCCACTTCGTTTTAAAATGCTGTCTGTGCCGCCTGATCCTCGCCAGTGCTCTATAAATTGCCCTAAGTTCTCCATAACTTCGGTTCGTCGCACTAATTCTTCAAGCTTCCGTACAGAGTAATTGCCGGCATAAGATGGAATATCGTCTAGATTCCCTCCAACAGTCTCCATTTCAACCACAATGTTACGGGTTTGAGCATTTAACTTTCCTTCAACAGCGCGTGTCTTGGAGAGATGATATGATAATTCATAACCTGACTGTGAAAGTCCTTTTGCAAGGCTGTATTCAGGTGAAGCAGTAAATGCAATATGGATGGTCTTCGGGTTTCTATTTAATACATCCAGTCGTAGATATGATAGACCGTGTTGCCCTTCATCTTCAATAAGTAATCTTTCATTTTCAGGCTTTAGAGTACCTTCCTGAATAGCTGCTGTATATCCCATATAGGTCATCACGCGTACCAAAGGCGGTTTCGAAAGCATCTTTAAAGACGACGATGTATGAGATTGTATTAAATTATTTTGTACGAGTGTAGGAGCAAATGAAGAGGCTTCTTTTAGAATATTTTTTACAAGCTCTTGCCTGTCAGTGATAATCGTTGTAGATGGAAGTTTATTTTGCTGATAAAAATGCTCTAACATACTCAAAAACACACCCGTCTTTCCCGACCGTGTTGGCATATCAATATATAGCTTTTTTCCACCTGCCTTTAGATCATTTGCTATAGCTGATAAGGCTTCTTCTTGAGCCCAGTTCAAAGTTACTGACATATGTTAAAACTCACAAAATTATGAAAACTAATATGTTTTACAGAATTTATAGTCTGCATGTCAACAAAAATGGATTTTAGATTCAAAATTAACTAAACGATACAAAACTTGTTTTTGCCCGGTTGAATCCCTATAGTCCGGCATATGATAGATACTCAATTAAATAGTCTAGGCTTTGCAAAGCCTCCAAAAGATACATGCGTTGTTGTAGCCATGTCTGGTGGAGTGGATAGCTCTGTCTGTGCAGCATTGCTGCATGAGGAAGGCTATAAAGTTATTGGGATAACCATGCAGCTTCATAGTAGTACTTCTACGAAAGAACCAAGCTGCACCGGACAAAATTTAGGCGACGCTCAACGTATTGCCAAAGAATTAGGCTTCGAGCACCATATTCTGAATTATGAAACTAATTTCCGTGAGCGCGTGATAGAAGATTTCGCAGATAGTTATCTACGCGGAGAAACTCCTATCCCCTGTATCCGTTGTAATCAAAGCATTAAATTTGGAGATTTACTTAACTTTGCCCGTGAACTAGGGGCTGATTGCATGGCCTGTGGGCACTATATCCAGCGCCATATTGATGAAAATGACCGCGCCCACCTTCTCCGCGCACAAGATACTGTGAAAGACCAGAGCTATTTCCTTTTTGCTACAACGCAAGAACAACTCGATTTTCTACGCTTTCCCGTAGGGAAATGGGATAAAAACAAGACACGCGAACATGCCAAACGGCTTGGTTTAATCAATGCTGACAAACCGGAATCCCAGGATATTTGTTTTGTCCCTGATGGAAATTATGCCGCCTTTGTCAAAAAGCTGCGGCCAATGGCTGAGAACTCAGGGAATATTGTGCATATAGATGGCCGTATTGTCGGCAAGCATAAAGGCATCATCCACTATACAATCGGCCAACGCAAAGGCTTGGGGATCGGTGGCGGTGTCTCGGAAAATAATGCTCCGCTATATGTCATCGCTTTAAAACCGGAAGACAATCAGGTTATCATCGGTCCCAAAGAAGCTTTGGCGCGTGATATACTAAACATCAATGAGTGTAACTGGCTTTTTGATACCACCATAAATGATAGTATAGACATTATGGTAAAATTCCGTTCTGTGATGAAACCAACACCAGCGCAACTGATTGTAAAAGAAAACAACACCGCAGATATTCATCTACAAACTCCACAATACGGCATTGCTACAGGACAGGCAGCTGTCTGTTATATTGGGGATTATATGATTGGCGGTGGCTGGATTACTGAAACAGCTTTGTCATAAAACTGAACAACGCCAGCAAAGTTACGAATAAATATAAATAATCTCACTTGACAAATAAGGGGGAAACAGGCCATAAACGCCGTCTATAAACCACGTGTTTTTATCATTGTGGCGGAGTAGCTCAGCTGGTTAGAGCAGTGGAATCATAATCCATGTGTCGGGGGTTCAAGTCCCTCCTCCGCTACCACTTATACCATTTTGTCATCATTTGATGACAAAAGCGTTCAAACGCCACGCATGCTTCGCGCTGATGCGTGGGATTGCAGTCGCAATCCTGACACCTATTTTTATTCAATGAATTCAATGAATGCCAATCGGTATTACTTCGATTTTAGATGATTTATGGTAGCTCTACTTAAGAATAATACATTTTTAACGCCCATTATAAAACATGTACGTTTTTGCACATTTACAATGCTCTATTCTGCAACTTCTGATATTTCTTCTTACTCGACTTCCAGCTACTCAGATTACTTTCCATCTTCTCTGATCTGCGCAAGAAATACATTGACCGCCTTTTCAAGATTATCAGACAGGCTGGCAATATCATCGGCTGAGATTTTAAGCATTTGCGAAGATTGCTCTGTTTCTCCAGCGGCTGTTTGCACATAGCCTATCTCACTTGCCACTTGCTGTGACGCTTGAGACACTTCGTTGATATTTCGTGTAATTTCAGCAATCACAGCGTTTTGCTCCTCTACAGCACTAGCCGTCCCAGAAGACGCCCGGTCTATATCGGAAATATTACCAATAATTTCCCGCATGGCTTGCACAGAATTCTGCGTTGCAACCTGAATTTCTGTGATGCGTGATTCTATTTCCTCAGTTTTTTGCGCTGTTTTGCCTGCCAGTTCTTTAACTTCTTCAGCCACAACAGCAAAACCTCTCCCAGCTTCTCCCGCTCTAGCGGCTTCAATCGTTGCATTCAGAGCAAGCAGGTTTGTTTGATCGGCAATGTCTTTAATCGCCTCAACGACCTCACCAATATTTTCAACCAGCCCGTTTAGATCATTGACTTTCTGACTTGTAGAATTTGCGCTGCTTGATGCCATATTAGATTTTGAAGCAATATCAGTTACCTGCGTTGAGATTTCCTGCGCGCTGGATGTCATTTCTTCGGTTGCAGAAGCTACCATTGAAACATTAGTGCTTGTTTCTTCAGCTGCCGAAACTACGGAAGCACTTGCTTCTTGTGTTTTAGAAGTTATGCCTTCCATATTTCTGGCAGCACCTTGCAATCCCTCAGCCGCCGAAGCCAGCTTTTGAATCGTGCTCCCAACCTGAGAATCAAACTGATCTGCCATTTCACGCATCACGCGCTTTT
>JAGLKS010000060.1 GCA_023140905.1 Alphaproteobacteria bacterium
GTTGACCATGGTAAGACTACGCTGACAGCGGCGATCACGAAGTATTTTAGTGATGAGTTTCAAGACTATGACAAGATTGACGGTGCCCCTGAAGAAAAAGCACGTGGTATTACAATTTCCACAGCGCATGTTGAATATGAAACGGATGCGCGTCACTATGCGCACGTTGACTGCCCGGGCCATGCGGATTATGTGAAGAACATGATTACAGGTGCTGCGCAGATGGATGGAGCTATTCTTGTTGTGAACGCAGCAGATGGTCCAATGCCACAAACACGCGAACACATCCTTCTTGCCCGTCAGGTTGGAGTTCCTGCTTTGGTTGTTTTCATGAACAAGGTTGATCAGGTTGATGATGAAGAGCTTTTGGAATTGGTCGAAATGGAAATTCGTGAGCTTCTAACGTCATATGAATTTCCGGGCGATGATATTCCTATTATTTCCGGTTCTGCTTTGGCAGCATTGGAAGGCCGCGATCCTGAAATCGGAGAAAACAAAATCCGGGAATTGATGGAAGCAGTAGACAAGTACATTCCTCAACCCGTACGTGATATTGATAAGCCATTCCTGATGCCGGTTGAAGACGTATTTTCGATCTCTGGCCGTGGAACAGTTGCAACAGGACGCGTTGAAACGGGCGTTGTTAATGTTGGTGACGAGATTGAAATTGTTGGTATCAGAGATACACAAAAAACAATAATTACAGGCGTTGAAATGTTTCGTAAATTGCTTGACCGCGGTGAAGCAGGGGACAATATTGGCGCGCTGCTTCGTGGTACAAAACGCGAAGATATTGAGCGTGGTCAGGTCTTGTGTAAGCCCGGCTCTATCACTCCTCACACAAAATTTGTGGCTGAAGCTTACATTTTGTCAAAAGATGAAGGCGGTCGTCATACACCGTTTTTCACAAAATACCGCCCACAATTTTACTTCCGTACAACTGATGTGACCGGAGAAGTGACATTGCCTGAAGGTGTAGACATGGTAATTCCCGGCGATGACATTGCAGGTATGGAAGTTACATTGATTGCACCAATTGCAATGAGCGAAGGTCTTCGTTTTGCTATCCGTGAAGGTGGCCGCACAGTCGGCGCCGGTGTGGTAAGCAAAATTGTTGAGTAAGCTTTCGTGCCTTTTTGATATAAGATTTTCAAAGCCTTGCGGAAGAATTTTTCGCAGGGCTTTTTCTTTGCCGATAGATATTCATGATGATATAGTACCATTCTTAAATGAAATGACTATAGTGGCACTTGGTTAAGATAAGGAACAATACAAGAATGCATATCCAAATATTATTGAAGCTGAGTTGTGTCTCTGTTTTTCTTATTGGAACATTGACAATGAATACATCATCGGCTTTCTCTGGTGAACTTTCAGCATATTCTGGATGGGATTTTCGCAC
This sequence comes from Alphaproteobacteria bacterium, assembly GCA_023140905.1. GTDB lineage: Bacteria > Pseudomonadota > Alphaproteobacteria > Micavibrionales > Micavibrionaceae > UBA1672. Next base: position 1,403 of record JAGLKS010000060.1, read on the forward strand.
ACATATTGAAAAACCTAAATCTAAAAAGAAAGATAAGCCGGGAGCTAATCTAAGTTTTCCGGCTTATGAATTAGATGAGTGGAAACTACGGCAGGGTCGATCTACGAAAGATTACGAAAGGCGGGTGTTTAATATTTTAACCGGGAACAAAAAGCTAACCGGTACTGATGTTACGACAATCCGTCATTTATATCCGCTAACACCGTATTACGATCCTTTCGGCACAAATATCATTGAAAGAATGACGCATTTTGCTTATATCGCTGACACATCAGATAATCCAAAAGAAATTAATGAAGCACTGAAAGAATATCGTGATCTATTGTGCAAGCATTTGGCTAATCTGGATGTTGTTGATTATGCGCTGACTTTGAGCAAGGCAAAGCCGCGTTATGGTGATGAGGTTCTTTTGAAGGCAGTTCGCGATGCATTGCTTGAGGACGTTAAAGGAACAAAGATAAGGGGCAAAACCCCTGATAGTGCATATGTTATTGTTACTTATGGCGAAGAAATCGTTCTGTTAAATAACCTTGATGCAAAAGTTGAAAAAAGTAAGATTTATGAAGTTAACAAGAAGTTTTATAATGTGCATGATGTCGTTTATAAAGACGGTCGGCACTCTCAATTATATATCGATTTAACCAATCCTATTTATCTGTATGAAAAGACACAAGCTTTGCGAGAGAAAGAAAATAGGATTTCGATTCCTTTGCAGTAAAAAGCGTGGGTTTTATACGACTGCGATTGAATGGGGCCGGCAATTCTGCTATTGATGAAGCCTAAGCGATTCTGCTGTTGATGGATAGGGAGGTAGTTAGATGCTACGTACGACCCCTTTGCATGGCGCACATGGTGCTCTTGGCGCGAAGATGGGTGCTTTTGCTGGATATGATATGCCACTTTATTATGAGCTTGGTGTTAAGAAAGAGCATGAATGGGTGCGTTCTCACGCAGGATTGTTTGATGTTTCTCATATGGGACAAATCATGGTTCGCGGGCGCGATAAAGACGAGTCCAATGCTGTTGATTTCTTTGAAACCATTACGCCTTCGTCTTTTGACGATTTAGCAATAGACCATACAAAATATACCGTCCTGACAAATGAGCAAGGAGGTATTATTGATGATCTTATGGTTACCCGTACGGGTCTGAATGCGTTCCATTGTGTGATTAATGCAGGGTGTAAGGAAAAGGATATCGATTGGATTAAATCTCATATTCCTGATGATGATGCCCTTGAATTCACGTATTTTGAAGATTGGGCGTTATTGGCTTTACAGGGTCCGTCTTCGGAAGCTGTTGTGCGTGATGTATTGGGCATTGATTTAGCTGATTTGCCTTATATGGGATTATGGGCGCGTGATGACTATCAGATGTTTATATCCCGCTTGGGCTATACAGGAGAGGATGGTTTTGAGATCAGCGTGCCGAATGAGGTTGCTGTAGATTTGTGGCAGCGGTTATTAGCGCATGAAGAGGTTAAACCTATTGGGCTGGCTGCACGCGATTCTTTGCGTCTGGAAATGGGGTATTGTCTTTACGGGCATGATATTGATGATACGACTTCTCCGGTGGAGGCTGGTTTGCGTTGGGTTCTGGGTAAAGAAAATACTGGATTTATCGGGGCTGATGTTGTTTTGGGGCAGATCGAGAACGGAGTGAGCCGCAAGCGTGTCGGTGTTCGTCTTGTTGATAAGGGTATTGCGCGTGAGGGTGCACCGATATTGGATGAAAATGGATTAGAGATAGGCTCGTTAACAAGCGGTGGTTATGCGCCTTCTTTAGAGGCTGCTGTTGGGCAAGGCTATATTCCGATAGATTATGCGAAAGAAGGAACTGACATTTTTGTTAATGTGCGCGGACGGAAGATTGCGGCTAAAGTTTCGCGGATGCCTTTTATTCCTGCCAATACAAAGAGATCATAATCATAATTTAACGCTATAGAATGTAAAAAAGGGAGGCTCTATTATGGCCGAGTTTAAATATACGAAAGATCATGAATGCATTTATGTTGAGGGTGATGTTGCTTTTGTAGGCATATCCAAACATGCGCAAGAAGCACTGGGGGATTTGGTTTATCTGGAACTTCCAGAGATAGGAAAGAGTGTTGATGCAGGTAGTGAGATTGCTGTTATTGAGTCGGTTAAAACAGCGGCTGAAATTTATTCTCCGGTGAATGGTGAAGTTGTTGAAGTCAATGAAGCTCTGGTCGAAGATTTTGAACTTGTCTCCGAACCGGTGAATGAGAAGGGCTGGATTGTTAAGGTTAAGGTTGCCGATACATCTGCGCTGGATGCATTAATGAATGAAGCGGCTTATGCAGAGTATTTAAAAGAAGTGGACTAAAAACTCTGTGCAACTACTATAATTAATAAATAAGGGGATAGGTGAAGATGAGATATTTGCCACAAACGGCTGATGCACGCCAAAAGATGCTTGATGTGATTGGTGTAAAGACAATTGATGAATTGTTCTGCGATATTCCTAAAGGTGCATTTATTGACGGGATGGCAGATCTTCCTGCACATAAAGGGGAGATTGAGGTCGAGCGTGAAATGGCAGCAATGGCCGGGAAAAATATGGATGCATCTAGTGTCCCATTTTTCTTGGGAGGCGGGGTTTATAACCACCATATTCCAGCTAGTGTTGACTACATCATTCAGCGCAGTGAGTTCTTAACCGCTTATACACCGTATCAGCCGGAAATTGCTCAAGGCACGTTACAAGCCATATTTGAATATCAGACATATATTGCTAGGCTTACAGGGCAGGATGTAGCTAATGCGTCTTTGTATGATGGTTCGACAGCATGTGCCGAGGCTGCGTTGATGGCAATGCGTATTACCAAGCGTAAGAAGGTTGCTATTGGCAGCGCGCTTAATCCTGAGTACCGCAAAGTATTGGAGACGTACTTGCATAATCTGGATGATCGGGAGATTATGGAAGGTGAACCGGATAATGAAACGGCTTGTCTAATTGTTCAAAGCCCCGATTTCTTTGGAAATATCCATAAATACGATAAGTATCGTAAATTATGTGATGAAGCTGGTGCGTTATTGATCGTGGTTATAACCGAGGTTGTTTCTCTGGGGCTTTTGCCTGTACCTGCTATGGCGGATATAGTATGTGGGGACGGACAATCGATCTCTGTACCGATGAGTTTTGGTGGTCCGCATCTTGGATTTTTTGCTTGTAAGGAAAAATACATACGCCAAATGCCGGGTCGTTTATGTGGAATGACTGAAGACGCTGACGGGCGGAGAGGTTTTGTCCTAACGCTGTCTACGCGAGAGCAACACATACGCCGGGATAAAGCAACGTCTAATATCTGTACCAATCAGGGGCTATGTGCTTTATCTTTTGCCGCGCATATGAGTTTGCTTGGTGAAACTGGATTTAAAACGTTGGCGCGGCTTAATCATGAGGCTGCATGCAAGCTGGCTGATTCTCTGGAGAAGGTTAAGGGTGTACGTGTTGTGAACGAAGCATTCTTCAATGAATTTGTTGTGGAATTGCCGGATGGTACAGATGCAAGTATTGTACTGGAAGATCTGGTTACATGCGGCATTATCGGCGGGTTAGCACTTGATGAGGGGCGATTGCTGGTCACTGCTACAGAGTTGACAACAGATAACGATATTAAGATATTTGCAGAAACTTTAGCGGAGGTGTTGAAATGAGCGGAGATAACAGAAACGAAAACACCGGAAAGAATAAAGGCTTGCATTATGAAGAGCCGCTTTTGTGGGAGTACGCGCAAGGTGGAGAATCTGGTGTTGATTGGCCGGAGCTTCAGGGATTGAAAGTACGTACGGGTGTTCCTGAGCGTGAGGATATTGGTTTGCCACAGCTAAGCGAGCCGGAAGTTTTGCGCCACTATGTACGTATGAGTACGTGGAATTATTCTATCGATCATGGATTTTTCCCGCTTGGCTCTTGTACAATGAAGCATAATCCGCGGCTTAATGAAAAAACAGCGCGCTTTCCCGGATTTGCGTATGTTCATCCATTACAACCAGAAAGCAGCGTACAGGGTGCTTTGGAAGTGATGTACGAGCTACAAAGCTGGCTGGGTGAACTGACTGGATTGCCGGGTGTATGCCTTACGCCGTCTGCTGGAGCGCATGGCGAATTAGCCGGAATGATGACAATACGCAGGGCGCATGAATGCCGGGGACAAGTGGAGAAGCGCCGTGTGATACTTACGCCTGATTCTTCACATGGAACCAATCCGGCTACGGCGGTAATGTGTGGTTTTGAAGTGCGAAGTATTCCAACCAAAGATACAGGCCGCTTGACGGTTGAGGCTTTCAAGGATGCACTTTATAAGACTGATCCGCAAGGTGCTGATATAGCAGGGATGATGGTCACAAACCCCAATACATGCGGTTTGTTTGAGCGCGAAATTAATGAGATTGCCGCTCTTTTGCATGATGCTGGCGGATATTTCTATTGTGATGGAGCTAATTTTAACGCGCTAGTAGGGAAAGTTCGTCCGGCTGATTTTGGTGTAGATGTGATGCATGTCAATTTGCACAAGACATTCTCAACGCCTCATGGCGGAGGCGGGCCGGGTTCAGGGCCGATTTGTTGTACGGAAGAGCTAACGCAATACATGCCTGTACCTGTGACAGTTAAAGACGGAGATAAGTACCGTCTGGAAACAATGGAGGACCGCCCTGATACATTGGGTGCTCTTAAGGCTTTTACCGGGCAGTTTGGCATCTTTGTACGCACGTTAACCTATATGAAGTCAATGGGAGCGGATGGTTTAAAACAAGTGGCCGAGGATGCAGTGTTGAATGCCAATTATTTGTTGAGCCAACTTGGTGAAGATTACCATGTTCCGTTCGAAGGTCCGTGTATGCATGAGTGCTTGCTAACCGATAAGGCACAAAAAGAATTTGATGTTACAACGTTGGATATCGCCAAGACCTTGATTGAGAGAGGCTATCATCCGATGACAGTTTATTTCCCTCTAGTTTTGCATGGTACGATGTTAATCGAGCCGACAGAAACAGAAAGCACGAGTGAGTTGGATGCGTTTATTGCGACTATGAAGGATATTGCAGTTCAGGCTCGTGGGGCAGATGGACATGATATATTGCATGCTATGCCGCATTCTTCTCCGCGCCGCAGACTGGATGAGGTGAAAGCTGCGCGTAAGCCTGTGTTGAAATATATAGAAAAATAGATTTTTCTCTGGTCATAATTGGAAATATGGTGTAAAAATTCTTTCGTAAATCCCAAAATGATTAGTGTTTTTTAAGAACCTTGTGTTCAAGACATGAATTCTGGGTAAAAGAATTTAATTTTAAGAAGGTGAAACATGGCTAATAAAAACGGACCCGTTGCTTTTTTAACGCAGGTTAAAAGTGAAGCTAAGAAAATCACATGGCCTTCTCGTCAAGAGACAATCATGAGTATGATAGCAGTGTTTGTGATGGTGTTTATATCTTCTATATTCTTGTTTTTTGCCGATCAAATTATAGCGTATGTGGTCCGGTTGGTTATGGGTGTTTAGTGAAGTTAAGAATTTTATAAAAAGCAATAAGCAAAAGGATTTTTTGTAATGGCAAAGCGTTGGTATGTGCTGCATGTTTATTCGGGATTTGAAAATAAGGTAGCTGAGTCTATCAAAGAAAAAGCCGTAAAGCAGGGATTGGAAGATTGTGTAGACGAGATCCTTGTCCCGACTGAGGAAGTTGTTGAGGTTAGGCGTGGGCAGCGTGTGAATTCTGAGCGCAAATTTTTCCCCGGTTATGTTTTAGCTAAGCTGGATATGAATGACATGGTTTGGCACTTGATTAAAAACACACCAAAAGTCAGTGGTTTTCTTGGTGCTGGTGGTAACCGTCCTGTCCCTATCAGCGAGGCGGAAGCTCAACATATCTTGAAACAAGTGCAAGAAGGGATTGACCGTCCTCGTCCTTCTGTTGTTTATGATCTTGGCGAAGAGGTGAAAGTGATTGACGGGCCGTTTGCTTCATTTAATGGTGTTGTTGAAGACGTGGATGAAGAAAAAGCTAAACTTAAAGTCTCTGTATCAATCTTTGGCCGTGCCACACCGGTTGAACTTGAATATTCTCAAGTTGAAAAAATCTAATAATTATAGTTGCTTCGCTTAAGAATAACACATTTTGCTTTAGGAATTTTAATATCTTTTAGGGTTTTATTTCCCGCAGCTTGCTGCGGGGGTCTTTATTATTGGTTTAACCGTTTTTGTAAATATCAATGATTACTTTAAATAACGATGTGTCATTATCATAATAACTCATTTTTTTAATTTTCTGAACTTCTTGTATTAGAAGAACGTTGAGAATTGTTTTTTTATCATCCCCATTGTTTTCGCTCGTGCATGTTTTTATTAGAGAACCTGACGGGATTGAAATCTCTTTTATGTTTGAGTGTTGTGTTCTTGGAAACATTATCAATAAAGTTTCTTTATTTTCATCCAAGGCCGCATCAACTTCCACTTTTATTGCACTATCCAAAACAATTCGGGTGAAGTTATTGTGTTCTCCAATACGGATATTTAACAAATTTTTCTGTTCCGGTTTACTTGGTTGAGCAATGGTTGAGACGGGGGCCGGAGACATCTCAGGGCTATCGTCTTCAATAAATTGAGGAGAGTCTTCGGGTGGGGAGGCTTCGTCGCTTAACATTGTAACAAGTTGTTTTATATCGCCTTCAATAGCTATAAGACGTATAAGTGACGGTTTCATTGTTTCAAGATCTTGGTACAGATTTGTTACAACGTCTTCCAGTCGGTCCACACGTTTTTCCGGGTTGTTGAGCTTTTCTGAGAAGAGCTGATCTACTTTTATACCTTTTATGCCTTTAAAATTTTGCAGAGGGTTTATACTGTCATAAGGTTGATTTGACATGATATCCGGGGGCAAGCTAAGCATTTTAGAGGTCGGGGTTCCGGGTGTATTTGACTCAATGGTTGACGTAATCGATATGTTTGTTTGCGTTTCGTCCTGAATCGGTTTGTTTGCTGTTTGTGCACATGCTGTTGTCGCGAGCAGCAACAAGAGATATAGCGGCAAGTGTCGCTCATAGATATCGGAATGGGTGTTTTTGAAAAAAGGAAACATATTTAGGAGAACCCAAAACAGGAGGCTAGTTGGAATAAGCGTATAGAATAGTTACGCTACTTAAAGGTACATAAGGATTGTTTTTCAATCAAGCATTAGATATGGTGTAAAACATGCTAGACAATTTCGATTAGGTCTTATTCATTATGTTATCGCGGATATTTCTTTTAAGTGCCGTTTTATTTTGTTTCATGGATTTTAATAATACAGCCCATGCGCAAAGTTTTTCAGTTCTCAAAGAGTTGGATTTTGGCGAGGCCGTCGTTACTGACAATCATTCCCGTTATAGTATCACTGTTCGATCAAATGGTTCTTACACAGCAAATAATATTTTCATTCTTCTGCGCAATCCCACGGAAGGATTATACCATATTGAGGGGCTACCTGTCTCTACAGCGATTACGGATATATCTATTGAGGTCGATCAGCAGATGATAGGATTTGGGGAAGACTTCACTATCGATAATTTTAATATCAAGGCTGATTCATCAACTGACTCAAATGGTGTGCTGGATGTTAGTGTAGGGGCGCGGCTTAGAACATCTGGGAGTGGACAGAATTATATGTATGATGCTCAATTTGAGAGCGCTATGACAATTACGATTAATTATTAGGAAAAGGTATTAGTATGTTGAATTTACTTAAAAAATATATGTTTGCATTATGTGTGTTAGTGATGCCGGTTTGTGCGAATGCAAATTTGCTTATTACACCGCTGCAAGTTGTTATGGATGAAAGAGATCGTACAACGGAAATCGTTTTGGTTAATACAAGCAATGAGACAAAGACATACCGGCTAAGATGGGAACAATTGGATCAAATTGATGGAACCGGTGGTTATGTTCCGGTTGATGAAGTTGTTAGAAAAGAACGCTTGGATCTGGAAGATTTTACTGTTTTTACGCCGAGACAAATTACGCTTGGGCCTAATGAAAAACAGACCGTCAGATTGGCTGTTAGACGTCCGTCGGATTTGCCTGATGGAGAATATAAAACGCACTTGAAATTCGCTATTGTGCCAAATGTAATGCCTAAAGAAGATCAGCGGAAATTATCTCAAAATGAGATAGGAATTGGGGCGCAAGTTGTTGCGTCTTATTCTATTCCTGTTGTTTATCGCGCAGGGGATTACGATACAAAAATAACTATAGGTACGCCCAATATATCTCGTAACCTCAAAACATCGAATATTATTATTAAGCTTCCTATGGATCGTTCAGGTAAGCACGGCGCGATTGGATTGATTAATGTATATTATACGCCTGATGGAGGGCAAGAAACCGAAATTGGTGCTTTGGGAAATGCCAGCCTTTATTCTGAAATAAAGCATAGGGATTTCACTATTATGACTCAGGAGCAGAATTTACAACCGGGGCAGCTTCGTATCTCGTTCAAAAAGGCAGAAGGAAATGTTCAAGATTATGTTGTTATGGAAGAAGAAATTTTCCCCATCGGACGCTAGTTGTTTAGTCCTACATAGTGGAGGAATCATCAGTCATATTATTCCTCCAGCCTAGCCTTTTTATATAATAGAACCCATTTGCAAAAGGTTTATAAACCCTGCTTTATGCCCGCGTGCCACGGTTTTCTCTGCCCTAATTTCTTATAAGGCGTTGATTTCATTGCGGTTTCTACTGTTTTTGGTGTGCGTAAAACTACTATATAATCCTCTCTCACCTGAAAATCTGTATAGTTTGTTTGTAGAGATACGGAGAATTTTTAGTGTTTCGGCCAACTTTTTGGCCAATTGAGTGTTTGAACACACATATAAAATGGCGTTTTTCTTTCCCCGTTGTTGTTTTTTGCGCATGTTTTTCTCAGTCATGAGATTAAGTGTAGGACACAATTCCTACATTGTCAAGCATAGACATAACATGAAACTACTATAACGTCAGTCGCAACTTTTTCTAACGCATTAATATCTTTTAGGGTTTAATTCCCCGCAGCTTGCTGCGTTCGTCATCGCGAGCGAAGCGTGGCGATCCAGTGCTACAAGAAAGACTCTAGATTGCCGCGTCGCCCGCCTTCGTCAAAACTATGGCGCGGCTCCTCGCAATGACGTGATACCCCGCTGCTTGCGGCGGGGTTCTTCATTTAGGAGTTTATCAACACTCGCCGTAGATATCCGCGGGTAAGCTCATAATCATCTATCCTACAAATCACAAAAAAATTGTAATGCATATCATAGCTACCAACATGCATAAATTTCTTGCACTGTATTCTATCCTGAGTTAGGCTGCCTTCCATGAATATGATTTTAAATATTGTGAACATCCTTCTCGTGCTGCTAGTTATCCTAGTCGGCGGAAAAGGGTGCGCACAAATTTAGAAAAAACAAAATCGAATTTCTAAAAAGTAGCGCTCCTCAAAAAGGGGCGTTTTTTTATATCTGGTTTAATGAACTACATGAAAATACGTTACATTGTGAAATTTTTAAGAAGCAACAGGAATAAGAAAAAATGAGCACCACAAAGACAAAACAAATCAGCGATACACAAAACGCTTCCGTCAAAAAAGAAAACAAAATGACTGGGGCAGAAATGATTATAAAGGCTTTGACAGAACAAGGCGTTGATACAATATTCGGCTATCCGGGCGGTGCTGTTCTGCC
>JAGLKS010000061.1 GCA_023140905.1 Alphaproteobacteria bacterium
ATGTACTGCGCTGTTCATATCCCAAAGAACTGGAAAATGACGAGGTAGAAGAATTATCGCTATAATCTCCCACAGTCACAGGAACAGTTTGCGCGCAGACAGAATTCGCCCAGAGAAAAACAACAAAAAGTGCAAGAGAAAAACTGCGGGCTATATGAAACAAGCGACTATCCCAATATAATTTCTATAATACGTTAACTTACGTCTATCAACATCTGGCACTGTAGCATAACACAAAACCGTCTGCATAGTTTTCAGTCACACTGCCTGATAATTTTCTCGAATAAATAGCATATCTTTTGACAAAAATACAAATCAACACCAACCAAACTCTATAACAATCCTTGATAATGCCGTTCTGTCATTTCTTCAACGTCATCATCTGAAAATTCAAAATAACGGCCTAATTCTTCTATAATGATCTGACGGATCAAATTCTGCAAATCCTCCTGCGTCTCACACCACATATCCAGAATAGGACGACGATAAAGGACTAAGACATCATCTTTATTTGCTACTTTACGTGCAACACCCGGAGAAATTTCCTTTCCATCTCTATAAAAAGCCAATAGCTCAAAAGGATCATCAACATCCAAATCACTCAGCATCGTATCCCCTGCTATTTCTTCAATAGCGACAGCCAACCCCTCACAACGCGACGTTAGCTCTTCAGGCAAACTATCCCATAAAAAACTCGCGAGATCCTCCAAGTCGTCAACACCTGGAGGAATCGTATAATTCATAACAATACGTTTACATTCCATAGCGAATATTCCTCTCTAACAGATGTACTTCCCCCCTTATTCAAGAAGCACGACGGGCAACACAATGAAATAATTTACGAAATATACTACGGTGAGTCGCGCAATAGAACAATCTGAGAATTGTACAAAATCACGCTATTCGTAGATAATTTTTAGTGGCTGGTATAAAAGATTAAGATTGATTGTGTATTTTCCTATCAACACACAGATAATACTGTGCTAGTATCCTCGAACTAACACGGTGGGAATCATGGATATACAATCAGCCATTCAGCAAACAGATCTAGGGAACACCCGCGAAAATGCGTCTGTTTCTGCCCTTAGACAAAATCTCGAACAAACCGAGAAGATGAGCAAGATTACACAACAAATAAGCTCATCTGCACCGGTCAGTGAAACTCGCGGCACCTTGATTGACATTCTTGTATAATCAAAAAATTTCCAAATCATAATCCTGAATAACCACGGCAAGAAACTATGATCTACGTTATAGGAAATACTACAGTATGTATAAACGCTGAGCTTGACTCTCCACTTACATCCTGCCTCCTGCATAAAACAAGCACTGCCCCTATTCTTGATCTAGCTGGTCATGGCGCATTACAAGCCGTTAGTGCTGCACGCTGCGGTGCCGGTGTCTCCTTAATAAGCAAAATCGGATCAGATTTAATTGGCAAATATGTCCTCGATACATTGCGCAAAGAAGGCATACAAACATCTGGACTAAGTAAAGACGCAAAGCAAAGCTGCCTAAGTATTGCACTTAACGCCCCCAATGAAACAACACATATACATGCACTAAATAAAGAGCCGCAAAATCTTGCTGAAATTATTCCGGCTGACCATCTCAACGCTAGAAATCTGCTAATCTTTTCCAGCGATATACTTGTAAAAAACCAGAGTTTTATAGATTGGCTGCATCAGGTGAAAAATAATGGTGCCCGCATAATGATATGTCACCCTCCAGAAGAAGAGTGTAATACAGAGCTTTCTTCTTACGCAGATATTATGATAAGCGATGAAAAGAATATCCCGGATTCTATAGCAAAAGACACATATCTAGTCACCACAAAAGCATGTGGGACAAAAGGAGCCTCAGCACAAAAAGGAACTTATGTTGCATGCGACATACAAACCAAAGAAAAGCATTCCGGGAATGCCGTTAGTTTCGATATTTTCTGCGGATATTTTGCAGCCTGCCTTCATGCCGGACTGGAACTAAAACGTACTTTGGAAATTGCCTGCAACGCTGCCGCATTAAGTATAGAATTACGCGGCGCTTATAGCGCTATCCCCTATCTCGGATATTTGGAAGATGTCGCAAAAGAAACTGAAGCGCAGGAGGATGTGGCTTTCTCAATATGTAGCTCTTGTGAAAAATCTTGCAAAAAATGAAGGGGATATGGTAAAACCAGCGAAGATTGTTTTTAGGTAACAATTAGAGAAAATTTTAGGGGTAATGATTATGGCGACGGATGAAAAACTTGTAAGAAAACTTGTTAATTTAGCGGAAAACTTGGCAAAGCAAGAAGACGTAGATTCTATGGTTTCGCTAACAGAAGATAATTTACATCTGATTCAAGAGATTAGTAAAGATCCAAGGGAACTTATTTTTATTGTCGAAAATTTACTTAAAAAAACAGGTTATCTTGATGGTGATTGTCTCATTCAACCAAGTATCCAAGCTATGTTGAACAAGCTTAAGAAAAATGATGATTCTTCATTCATCGAGAAGCTTTTTGAAACCATGGCATCCGTGATGCAGAAGGTGTCGAGCATGGCTTGTACGTATACCTTAAAAGATCAAGACAAAGCTTATGACCGAAAGTATAACGAAGCGTATGATACTGGGATTGCTATGATCGTGGGCGCGGCTGCAATGAATCTTGCAGAAGATAATGGCATAAAATATGATGATAGAATTGCCACTTTGAATAAGTGTAGATATGAGGACACGGCAAATACCATTGATAACTTCGTCAAGCGTGTTAACGATGGTCGGACGACCATTACATACATGAAAAATAGTAAGGAAGTTACCGAGCAACCTACCCAAGATCATATCAATCGGCTTAGAAAAGGTGATATTAAAGACGCTGCTATCTTAGCCAAGACATCCAATAGAAATGTTTTCTTGGAGATTATTATTGAGGACGGTAATATAAACACAAGTATTGTAGATAATCCACGAGACAACCCTACTCATACGGAAAAACAAAGCTGTGATCCCGCATAAGCATCTAGTCTTTCACTTGCTTTTAGTATAGAAGGCTATAACGGTAATCAAATAGTCAAGAAATGGATTATAATACATATGTCTGATGCAAAATACGGTGTTGTTGGTCTTGGGAATGCTTTGGTTGATGTCCTGTCCCAAATTCCTGAGGATTTCATAAAAGACCAAAATAAAGAACACGGCATAGAAAAAGGGACAATGGCCCTTATCGATGAAATGCGCGCTGTAAAGTTGTATGTAGAAATGCCGAAAGGAACAGAAACCTCCGGCGGTTCCGCAGCCAACACTATGGCAGGATATGCCTCTTTTGGAGGAAAAGGAGCTTATATCGGTAAAATCGCTAATGATGAACTTGGAAAAATCTTTGCTGAAGATATCATATCTTTAGGCCTCCATTATAAAACTCAGCCTCTTATTCTTGGTGCACCAACAGGCCGTTGCATGATTTTGGTTACACCTGATGCCCAGCGCACTATGAACACTTTTCTGGGGGCCAGTGTCGAACTCACCCACCTTGATGTAGATGAAGAGTTGATTGCTGATGCACAGATTACTTATCTGGAAGGATATTTATTTGACCGCAATACAGCAAAAGAGGCTTTTGTAAAAGCGGCAGAATATGCACATAAAGCAAATCGAAAAATAGCACTTACCCTTTCAGATCCGTTTTGTGTTGACCGCCACCGCGATGATTTTCTTAATCTGGTAGAAAACCACGTAGATATTTTATTTGCTAACGAAGATGAAATTAAATCCCTATTTATGCAAGGAAGCTTCAACGATGCTATAAATGCTGTTAGCAACCATGTAGATGTCGCAGTTGTCACACGCAGTGAAAAAGGTGCTGTCATCGCTAATAATGGCAGTAAGATTAAAGTGGATGCGTTTGACGTTGAAACAGTTATTGATACAACAGGCGCTGGAGATCAGTTCGCAGCAGGATTCTTATACGGCTACACAGAAGAGTATTCTTTGGAAAGATGCGGCAAACTCGGAGCATTAGCTGCCAGCGAAGTTATCTCACATATAGGACCACGTCCGGCAGTTTCATTGTCAGATCTAGTCGCTAACTCACTAAAATAATAGCCCCTTCTTTTAGGAACTACTATAATTCTTCTATGTATCTGAACCAGACCGCCCGATAACGCACAATCTTTCTTCAAAAAGCGATAAGGCATTATCATCAGGACAAACAAACAGCACTTCTTCAACATCATCTTGACCCCGATCACACACACCTTGTATAATAGTACGCGCCACCTTTGCTTTTGGAAATCCTTTATGCCCTGATAGAAGAGGCGGAAAAGCAATTCGTTTTACCAACATACACCGCGCAAGATCCATAATATTACGCACGACATTACCAAGATCACTTTCACGCCGATCAAATTCAGTACGATAATAAGGCATAATTCCTACAAAGATATTTCTGGCTGGCAAATCCCCTCCAGGCAAAGCATAAACTTCCATTGGCCGCGGCTTATATATGTTCTCCAAAATAAAGCTATCAACATCATATCCCGCTGCTTGCGCAACAGAGTCATTAATCCCACCACAAAAATCCAGATTACGCGGGACAACGATAGCAATCGCATCAACATCTTGTTTTGTAATATCCCCTGGAACAACCATGATCCGTTCAATAAACGGTTTGGCCATATCATAGGAGTCTGATATCTCTATAGTCATGATGAGACTTTACACTTATATCCTTAACAGCTTCTTTATTCTCGTGTTTTCGAGCATAAATGCAATGGCAGACCCCGCCAAAATAGCGAATACCCACACAGAAGAGCCATTACCAAAACATATAACAGCTTTAGCCATGCACGGAGAGAGCCAATACAATGAAAACAGCATACATTTAAGCTACACTAATCCTGATGCTCCCAAAGGCGGTGCGCTAAAAATAGCATCTATTGGGACATTTGATACACTTAACCCCTATTCCCTCAAAGGCCAGTCTGCCCAAAACATTGGCTTGATCTATGATCGCCTTATGCGCAGAGTGTGGGACGAACCTTTTACAATGGTTCCTTTAATTGCTCAAAACGTTGATGTTCCCAATAACCGTTCTTCAATCACTTTTCACCTTAACCCGGCAGCACGTTTCCACGATAACAGCCCTGTCACAGCCAACGATGTTCTCTTTTCTTTTGAAACTCTGAAAGAACATGGCAGGCCTAACATGCGCCGTATTTACCGTTTAGTAGATAAAGCAGAGATACTCGATAATCACACAATCCTCTTTACCTTAGGAAAGACATACGACCGCGAAACCATTATGATTTTAGCGCTGATGCCTGTGCTGTCAGAAAGCTGGTGGAAAGAACGAGACTTTGATGCCACATTGCTGGAACCACCCCTAACAAACGGTCCTTACCGCGTAAAAGAATTAGATCCGGGACACGCTATTACTTACGAACGAGTAGATAATTACTGGGCAAAAGACCTGCTCGCTAATAAGGGATCATATAATTTCGATACGATTACTTATAATTATTTCAGAGATGACACCATAGCTCTGGAAGCTTTCAAAAAAGGTGATCTCGACTTGCGCCGTGAATGGGATGTTTCTAAATGGCAAAGTGCTTATAATGATATGAGCAAAGATATGCTACGCCAATCAATCCAGCACCAACGCCCGGAACGCACACATGGTTTTATATTTAACCTGCGTAAAAAGCCTTTTGATGATATCAATGTGCGCAAAGCCTTGTGTCTGGCTTTTGATGAAGACTGGATCAGCAAGAACTTGTTCCATGGCGAATTCAAACGTGTAATGAGTTTCTTTCCGAACTCAGCATTAGCTGCTGTCGGTACACCAAATGAAGAAGAAACTGTGCATCTCAATAAATGGCGCGAGCAAATACCAGAAGAAGTATTCGAACCGGTTTTTAAGCTTTTCCACCCAACGGGCATAAAAAAGCAAACCATGCGTGATAAGCTCCGCAAGGCAGATAAACTGCTCAAAACCTCAGGCTGGATCATTGAAAACGGCAAACGCGTAAACAACGAAACAAAAGAGCCTATGCATTTTGAAATTCTGCTTTCCAGCGTGCAAGAAGAAAAAATAGCTCTCACCTATAAACGCACACTCAAAAGACTGGGAATTGATATTGATATCCGCATAGCCGATAGCGCTACCTTCCAAAAGCGCAAAAATGTCTATGAATACGATATCCTCACCCATTACTGGCAAAACAGCCTCTCCCCCGGTACAGAGCAAATGCTTTACTGGTCATGTGATGCAGCCAAGAAAACAGCAGGCTTTAACTATGCAGGTATATGTTCCAAAGCCGTTGACTATTACGCCGCAAAAATAGCCAATGCAAAAAGCTATGACGAACTAACCTTATATGCTCATCTTATTGACCGTATTGGCCTTTCCGAATATATCTTTGTGCCGTTTTTCTATAAAGGTGTTGACTATATCGCTCATAGAAAAACGCTTCATCATCCAGAAAATACGCCTATTTATGGTACCGTTCTTGAAAGCTGGTGGAGAGAAGCCGACCCCTAAAGGTAGTTTTATTTAGCTATTTACATTATTTTATTGAGATAAGCCGTTATTTTTGCTATTCTTCTCTCTGGTTTTAGTAAACAAAACGAAAAGTTTTTCGATATGATTATGCGTTCTTTTTTGGTCTTGGCTTTCGCCCTGACATTTTCTTTACCATCATTCGCCGGTGTAAACGATGAAATTGGGCATAAAGGCCAATACTGGCAACGAGTTAATTCATCTTCTGCATTGTACCTGCGCGGTCCAAAAGCTCAACAAATGCTAAATCGAGATATTGCTCGTTGCGTTGTTGAACTTCGTGAACTTGAGCGTCTGGGTGCTGTGCGTGATGCCATCCCCGAATATGTTGATGATGTTGTTTTAAACGAAGTTGAAGCCCGCCTTGCCGGATGGGATACACCTGAGCGTGATAAAGAACTATTTGCAGAACATTCAGATTATATTGATTTTGAAGGCTGCATGATTTCTAAAGGATGGGAACGCGTGAAATATGTTCCATTTGATGTCCTTGAACAAGCTAATGAAAACTACCTCTATACACATACGAATTATAGAGAAGGTGCACGTGACTTGAAACACAAGCAAAAAGAAGTCAGTGACTACGATCATCTGAACGAATAGTTTCCAAAAATTAAACGAATTTATGAACTGGCTGCTATCAAATGTGGCCAGTTTTTTGTTATGACATCTTTGACATGTTCAACACTTAACGTTCCCATCAAGCAACCACATTCTTTTGAGCTATATCCTGCATATCCAGTCAGCTCATGAACCGTTTCCAGCGTGCAGGCAATCGCTGTGTGTTTACCCCACGGACCATAAATATCGGGATAGCCCGGACCAAATAACCCAAGCGTAGGAATTCCCACAGCCGCGGCGCAATGCATCAACCCGGAGTCATTGCCTATATAGAAATCACACCGCGCTAAACACGCAGCCGCGTCTCCCGGTGTTCCCTTGGCAATAATATCCAGCCTACGTCCATCAGGCACTGTGCTTAATACACGCTTAGCCACACCCTCCTCACCCGGCGCACCAAAAACAGCAACGCGAGATCCTTCCATAAGCCCGCCTTTTCCAATCAACCATTGTATAATTTCTATAAAGCGATCTTCCGGCCAGGTTTTGCCAACCCAATTAGAAGTAGGGCCAATCCCCAACACCGGACCACCCTCAGAAATAAGCTCCAAAGCACGCTTTTTCTGCTCCTCGGTAAAGCAGAGTTTTGGATCAGGCACAGAATCAAGCCCCATCACAGAAGCATTTTGCTTAACCTTAGCCAGCTCCTTATTGATATGATTACCATAGATATAACGCCGACGGGCACAAATAAGTCTGGAAACAATCGAATTACGCAAATCAATCACAATGTCAAAACACGTGCCGACTATTTCTTTCCACAGAATATACCAATGCTTATTATAGCTCTGTTTTTTAATCGGAATAATACGTTCCAGCGCGGGAACGCCCTCAAATAACGATACTACCAAAGGCCCACAACAAATCGTGACCTTTGCATTCGGATATTCCTCCTGCACAAAATCAAGAAGTCCAGAGGATAATACTGCATCCCCTATCCGGCTAGATGTAATAAATAAAACCTTTTGAACATCTCTGTTTTTCATGGCTCATATAGTGACATAAAAGCCTTTTTTTACAACTCTAAAAACCATAGGCTTAATCAAAATATGGACTTGTTCTCTACTAGGACTGAAAGCAAATCTTCAATTTCTGTTTCAAGAACGCTAATCACTCAATCTCAGCCTTTCTTAATCTCAGCATTAATAGAAGCCTGCGCAGCGGCTAAGCGTGCGATTGGAACACGGTAAGGTGAGCC
>JAGLKS010000062.1 GCA_023140905.1 Alphaproteobacteria bacterium
TGGGTTGGCTGCGTTATTCTTTATTTACTACTACCCAAGAGGTCAAACTTATGTCTCAGGAAAACAAAAAGCCTGCACCCTTTTCGCTGCGTTTATCATATGACGAACGGGCGCAACTGGACGCAGAAGCGGGAAACATACCGCTCGGCACATATATGCGCATAAAATTATTGGAAAATCCAAAACCGCGCCGCAAGCAAAGCAGAAAAAAGAAAACACCCGTCAAAGATCATACAACCCTGTCCAAGCTCTTAGCTAGGTTTGGCGCATCGCGTATTGGAAACAATCTCAATCAAATCGCCAAATCCATGAATAGCGGTTCATGGATTATATCGCCGAAAACAGAAGCACTTTTGCAAGATGGGCTGATTTAAGAGATATTCAAAAGCAAGCAATACGCCCTATCTTAAGCGGCACACAAGATGTAATAATTAGTGCTTCAACCGCATCTGGAAAAACAGAGGCTTTTTTCCTTCCTGCATGTAGTGCTATAGCTGATAAAGATGAGGGCTTTGGAATCCTCTATATAAGCCCATTAAAGGCGTTAATAAACGACCAATATCGACGACTTGAAAGTCTTTGTGATTTGCTGGATATGAAAGTAACTCCTTGGCATGGTGACAGCCCCAAATCAAAAAAACGAGCAGCTAAAAAAGACCCATCAGGTATTTTACTTATTACTCCTGAATCATTAGAATCATTATTAATTCGTGAATCAGGCTGGATTCGCAGAGCTTTTTTATCACTGAATTATATTGTTGTAGATGAGTTTCATGCTTTTATTGGTACGGAACGAGGGCACCACCTCCTTTCATTACTCAACAGACTAGATTCATTGCTGGATAGAAAAGACCCTCCAATCTCTCGTATAGCACTAAGTGCAACACTAGGTGACTTAGAAAATACTCCAAAATCTTTACGTCAGAATGCAGCTGTACCCTGTACCATTATTACCAGTAAGAATGATCAATCCACGCTAAAAATGCAAGTGCGTGGATATATTCAGCCGTTAAAAATAAACCTTGATGATTTAAATAAACCTGCTGAATATCAAATATGTGAAGATTTATACAAAATTTGCCGTGGTGGTTCTCATTTAATTTTTGCAAACAGCCGTCAGCGTATCGAAGGAATTGCAGCACAACTCAGTGATTTTTGTGAACAGAACATTGTGCCTAATAAATTTTTCCCTCATCATGGTTCTTTAGCGAAAGAATTAAGAGAAGAGCTTGAAACTAGACTTCAAAAGGAGACACTACCAACGACAGCTATTTGTACAATGACATTAGAATTGGGCATTGATATTGGTAAAGTGGATTGTAGCACAAGTTACAGCACCTCACTCAGTAACCAGCCTTCGTCAAAGATTAGGCCGTTCCGGTCGCCGCAATACATCAGCTATTTTAAGAATGCTCGTCGCAGAAAAAGAAGTGAATCTCCGCCAGCTTACGCAGGCGGTCTTATTACGCGGATAAAATCAGGGAAAATATACTAGGGGCTGTCCCAGATAACTGATTTTTACCATGCCGGGTCTTTTTGATCCGGCTTTTTCATTATGCGTATCCCTGTCACAACAAGCTATAATTTATTGCCGTGTGTCTAGCCCCAAACAGGTTAAAGAAAGCCACGGTCTTGCTTCTCAAGAAACAAGATGCCGTGAGTACGCCAAGCATAAAGGCTATGAGGTAATTGATGTTTTCCGTGATGAAGGCTTATCAGGAAAACTGCTGGATCGCCCGAATATGAAAGCGATGATTGGTTATATCAAGAAACACAAACAAACGGATTTAATAGTTATCATTGATGATATAAGCCGCCTTGCACGCAACATTGAAACACATATTCATTTACGTACCTCCATCTCCAATGCTGGCGGCAAGCTGGAATCTCCTTCTATTGAGTTTGGAGAAGATTCTGACTCTCGTCTTGTCGAACATTTACTCGCCTCTGTCGCCACGCACCAACGCGAAAAAAACGCCGAACAGGTTAAAAACCGGATGCGTGCACGGGTGATGAACGGTTATGCAGTGTTTAACGCACCGCCCGGTTACGTCTATGATAAAGTAGACAAACATGGGAAATTATTGGTACGGAATGAACCTGCTGCTTCTGTGATTGCCGAAGCGTTAAACGGCTTTGCTTCAGGTCGTTTTGAAACGCAAAGCGAGATCAAGCGTTTTCTTGAAGCTTCCCCACACTTTCCAAAAGATAAACACGGCAAAGTGCATTATCAACGTATCAAGGAATTGTTGATTCGTGTGCTCTATGCAGGATATCTGGACAAGCCTAACTGGGGAATCAATCTTGTTAAAGGGCATCACGAGCCGCTTATCAGCTTTGAAACATTCCAGAAAATTCAGGAACATATGAACGGTCAAGCTAAAGTACCGGCGCGTAAAGATATTAATCAAGACTTTCCGCTGCGCGGTTTTGTGACCTGTGGTTGTTGCGGTAACCCAATGACAGCGGCATGGTCAAAAGGACGTAATGGGAAATACCCGTATTATTTCTGCCATAGTAAAGATTGTAATGATTACCGCAAATCTATCCGTAAGGAAAAGATAGAAGGCGAAATTGGGACAATTGAGAA
>JAGLKS010000063.1 GCA_023140905.1 Alphaproteobacteria bacterium
TCTCGGAAACCCGCATAAACTATGGACTTCTGAACGGATGGAAGACAAGAAAGCCGTCCTAAAACTCGTTTTTGCTGACAAACTTCCATACGTCCGAAACAAGGGGTTTAGAACTCCCGCAAAGTCAATGCCACTCTCGCTTTTAGAGGAGTTATCTACCCCTCAGTCAAAGATGGTGCGGGCGGTCGGACTCGAACCGACACTCCCGAAGGAACGGCATTTTGAGTGCCGCGCGTCTACCAATTCCACCACGCCCGCAACATTGATAATTGTATAGCTATATATAGCCGTTATGCCAAGAAGATTATTCATTTTAGGTGGTTTTTTTGCGTCGAACTTTCTTCACATTGATTGCCGAAGCGTCCAAGTTTGTTTTGATATGAGAAGCATAATACTTTTCAATCATTTCAACGCTCGTTCTGCAATTTTTAGCAATCTGATAGATATCTGCGCCTTCCATTAAACGAAAACAGATATAACTGTACAGCAAGGGCTATAGGATGTTCTAGAACTGCCAGTACTGACTATTATCAGTTTATACACATGCAGCTTACCGCCCATAAGGATATGTTTTTCAGCCATAATATTTGCCTCCCTGCATGGGATTATAGCAAATAAAACTGTGTAAGTGTTGTGTAAGGGATAATTTAGCCTGATTATAAGAAAAATTCAGAAATAAACTGTTGTTTTTCAAATGGTTACAAGGGTTATCGTTGAACGCCATGATATGATTTTGAACCCGGCGCGTCTACCAATTCCACCACAGGAGCCCTTGATAATAAATTTTCCCAAATCATACTCATATTTATAAAATCTGCAAGAAATTATTGATCTTTATTCTTCTTTTTATCTCTCGCCAATAAGAGAAAACTTTGCTATCTGAATAATGATGAAAACCATATCAGACATTCTTCACGATATAGATAAGAAATTTACTGGCGAAACCGTTAGTTTTTCAGAATTGCTAGACGCATTCCATGAACGTGGGTTCGGCTTTTTTATGTTTTTATTTGCCCTACCTGCAGCCTTACCGATCCCAGCTATAGGATATGGAACAGTACTAGGCCTTCCATTAATTTTTCTAACTGCACAATTTGCACTTGGACGAAGCACAATCTGGTTTCCTCAATCATGGAAAACTAAATCAATAAAACGAAAGAAGCTTAAAACTGTAATAGACAGCGCACTGCCATGGACAAACAAGCTGGAATACATCCTAAAGCCCCGGTTAGAATTCGTTACATCTGGAATTTCTTCCCGCATTATTGGTGTATTTGGATTAATCATGGCTTTGTCAGTTTGCATTCCTTTGCCTCTTACAAATACAGTGCCCAGCTTTGGCATTGCTCTTATGTCTGTTGGAATTATCATGCGCGATGGATTAGCTGTTTTGGCCGGAGCATTAATTGGTGTGCTTTGGGTCTGTGCGTTAGTATTTATTGTTAGTTTTTTTGGGACAGAAGGTATTGATTTTGTTAAAGAATTGATTAGAGGATATGTATGAAACATAACTAATATTTTGTCAAATGGTAAACTTCAACGATCATGGCTGTAGCCTCCATCACCCAAATCTAACCTCTCATTCAAATCTATAGGTTCTTTCAGCAACGCCAAACAGTAAGAGCCGATTTTCTCGAAGCCAATAGCTTCATAGGCTTTGGCTGCTACCGGATTACCGGTAGACAAAATCGCTTTCTGAACTCCTTGCTTTCTCTCTTTTTGCAGAGTCAAAGCAACAAGCGTACGAGCATAACCACGGCTTCGATATTCCGTCGGTGTCCAAACAGGGCCAATTTGCACAATATCCGGCAATCTTGCATTAAAGCCACTCAAAGAAACAGGCTCACCATCAATAAGTAAAACCCGGCAATCAGTACCGTTAATCATCCGATCAACAAAGCTTTCAACATGCTTATTGAGAATTTCATTATCGTCTGACCCCAAAGCTTCGATCTCATATGCCTTAATCCAGCAAGTTAAAATATCTCTATCAACTTGCGCAGCCTCAACCATTTCACTGTGGGAGGAATCAAACTTTGCAGGCAAAGACAATCTATCCAGATCCAAAGCATAAAGTCCTTTAACATGGTTTGTGGCAAGTGTCACACTGGACAATAGTAATTTATCAATGACGATTTTCGCTTGATCCTCCGCACCAAGAATTCCAGCAACGGGACGTGTCACAACATCACGGAAAGAGGAAATCAACGCATTCAATATGGTTTCATTTTCAGTCTGCATAATAATGTTGCCATTAAAATAATGTGCTAGCACACCGGTCACATTCCCAACATTATCGAACGCACCAAAATATTCGCCGTGATAATCCTTGTCCTGATATTCAAGGCCACAGCGTTTCATATTGCTACGCAGGAACATGCTGGTCTCGGAATAGCCATATAAAAACTGTTCCAATTTTTCCACATCACTGTTTTGTAATCTTCTGATACTCATAACTTTAACTCTTTACATTCATATTTCATTTACAAACAGGCTTTTAAAATCCTTGTTTCCGGCCAGCTCGTTGTAACATAATTAGTAGCTCTATTTCAGAAGTTTTTCCAAGAAAGACACACCGCTATCAATCCCTTCTTGATCGATGGAATGTGTAAGACCAGGCGTTGTGTGTCCATCGACCTCATAACCATGCGCTTGTAGCACTTCCATTGAATTATCCCATGATTGCACAGGAACAACATCATCGGCTTGGCCATGAATAAGACGGATAGGCATACGCTTCAAGTCTTGGATATTTGTTTGCTCATCCTGAAGAAGTGCTCCTGAATAGCCAAGAATACCGGCGATCTTTTCTTTTAAGCGGGGGGCTGAATACAAGCTGGTCATAGTTCCTTGTGAGAACCCCAACAAAACTACTTTTCCGTAAGGAACATTAAAGCGCTTCACAAGTGTTTCAAGGAAAGACTCAACCAATGGAAAAACGTTTTTAACTCCGTTAAGCATATCTTGCGGATCACGTGTTTGCAGGGAGAACCACTGGAATGAATCCGGGTAACCCTGTGGCACCATGTCACAAGCAAAAGGTGCATCTGGAGAAATAAACATCGTTCCAGATAAGCTTTGCGCCATCATCGGTGCCAGAGAAATTAGATCACGTCCGTTAGATCCTACACCATGAAGCATAACGACCAAAGATTTCACATCTCCATCCTGAGGACCATGTTCATAATAATTTGATATACTCATACTTTACTCCTGATGCTTTCTGGTATTTTTGCGCCTGATGCGCTACTAATCTAATCTTGTATCCGTAAATACACTGGTGAAAGATCATAGCGATGCTAGTTAAAAAAGAAAATACGTTTTTGTTGTTTTTCTTTCTCGTTATGTTTTTTCTTCCTTTAACAGTGCACGCACAAGAATCTCGGAAAAACAAACGATACCTTAGTATTTCGCATGAGAATGATCTGCTTGGCGGAGATTCTGACCGCTATTATACAAGTGGCACACGGCTTACATGGTTTGATTCTAATATTATGGTTCCGGCAGGAATTGACCTGCTAGCCGATAAAATTCCGACTTTTGATTTAAATGAGAATACATCAACCTTTTATACACTTGGGCAAAATTTATATACACCGGAAGATATTTCTTTGAGCACTCAACCTTCTGATGATCGACCATGGGCTGCATTTTTATATGGATCTATTGGGCTAGCAACACCCTCTTACCATGCGAATAATCGCTTATCTCATTTGGATGAACTGGAAGTCACCTTAGGAGTTGTCGGACCGGAAGCCCTAGGAGAACAAACACAAAAATTTGTTCATAATCATGTTAGTGACTCCCCTATTCCACAGGGCTGGGATAATCAACTTAATTTTGAACCCGGTATTGTTTTATCATGGCAACGCCGCTTTCTTCCACAAAAATGCGCGGCACGGTTAGGCCCTGTCAACGCACGGCTGGAACCCAATATCTCGGTGTCTTTAGGAAACATCCGCACTCATATTGGAACAGGAGCTATGCTGGTTGTAGGATCA
>JAGLKS010000064.1 GCA_023140905.1 Alphaproteobacteria bacterium
CTGTTGCTGTCACGGTAATTCCGTTTAGATCAACATCGCTATCAGCAGGGGGATAAACTGTAAATCCATCGGCATAATCTAAACCGGCAGAAACCATAATTTCGTACGTATCTGTTGTACCGGCTACGAGCATCCAACCAGAGCCTGTCAAATTCCATGAAGCAGGAATACCGCTCACAGTAATTGTTAAATATTCAGAACCATCCGTATCAGCAAGCTGCGCTGAAACAGGGACAAACACAGCCCCATCTTCTTTCACTTCAACGTCATTAACACATAAACTTGGCTTATCCGCATCAGCTATCCATTTCAGTGTAAAAACATCCAGTGCTTGAGCATCATCATTGGATGAATCAAAATCCACATCACTAACAGGTATTTCTGATGTACTCACCGTTACTACCAGATCAATAGAACCGGAATAATTCGAATCATCCGGTGTAATTGTCAAATTGGCCAACTCAGAAGGATCAAGCATATAAACCCCTGAGCCCGCATATGTTTCCGTACCTGCAGAAAGAGTAAATCCTACTAGCGCACCAAAAAGATAATAATGAAGAATATCTTCAGATCCATCGTCATTACCGGCCCCATTATTAACTTCTTCACCGGTAAGGCCTGTAATATTGATTGCAAGAGTTGCACCTTCATTACCGACAATATCTTTACCATCAACATCGGGCATATCAGCTACCGCGTCCACGAACACATCAAATTCAATGCTGTCAGAGCCTGTCTGGCCGGTTATAGAATCTGCTTCAACGACTGAATAAGTCAAACTCAGCGCATCGATATCACTATCAGCAGGAGGTGTAAGAATCGGACCACCATAATATAAGCTAGCGCCAATTGTAACCGTCCAAATACCAGTTGATGCATCATATGAACCATCTCCAACACGATTCCCGGAATTATCATAAGCTCCATCAGAACAAGTCCATCCAGAAGGAATACCGGAAATAGTAATCGTCAATGTACTATTTGAAGACTCACCTTTAATAATAGCGTTAGCCAAAACAGAATCATCCTCGTAAATATAATGCTCTGTTGTTGTATCTATAAAGTGAGGATTAAGATCAGGAAGAGATTTTTGCTCTTGAATAAACAAAAGCTCTTCGGTTTGTGTAACACCATATTGCAACGCTGTAGGATCAATCGGACCAACATCATCCAAACCAATCACACCTTGAGCCTGAAAGTTACTTTGAAAACCATAGCCACGGCTAGAAGATGTAATACCATTAGCGCTATTATCTTCGCCACCGGCTTCCGGTTCAATTTCAGCTACGCTTTGAGCATCCGATTGAGATTGAGGCTGAGCTTGCGCATCTTCTCCAGCAGCAGGCTCTATCGCTGCCACATCATCATTGTCATTGTCATTTTCCTGCTCAATCAATGCTTCTTTCAGAGCTGTTTTTAGTTCTTCAAGAGAAGGGGCTTCAACATCATCTTCTACTATTTGAGGTTCACCAGTTTGCGCTTTAGCCTGTTCAGCACCATCTACAGTTTCACCGGTTTCCACTGGCACAATATCAAGCTCATTTTCCAATGGAACAATTGCCAAATACTCACCGATCTGATCGGCAGAAACTTCGCATGGCTCTTCCGAATATGTCAGCGTTCCAGTCTGATCTTTCAGCTCCGCTTTATTCTCTATTTGCTGTGATGAAGATGTTTGTGGATTAGTTGTAGCATCAGCCATATTAAAAACTCCCAAGCGAACTTATAGTAAGTGTTCCTTAAAATATTATTCTCAAATAATACTTATCAGAAAAATTCTTTGATTTTGACGCTCCTTAAACTCAGGAACATCAAAAAATCTTAACCCTTTATTAATGAATTTCATTTGTTTTATCAGAAAACATGGAGATGAGTCAAAAAAATTATGGCAAAAACTAAACATTATGAAAACATTTAACTTAGAGCCACTTCATCTCTGCTTTATTATCAAAAAGGCATATAAGCTCTCATAGCTATTTTCCTAAACATTTTGTCTGGATTGTGGATTATCTTGGTTGTTTACTTTAACGACTCCGGTTTTTGATTTATTCTTTGATTTAAAGATACTGTGTTTACGAATATTTAAAGAATTTGTACTACAACATCACATCAATGCTTTGTTCGTAAGGCTCGTTCTCGTGTTTGGAAAAAATTTAGAAAGGAAATTTTTTATGAATGGAGTACAGCCTGTAGATCCCAAGACATTAAAACGATGGCTGGATGCCGGTGAAGCAATTTTGATTGATGTGCGTGAAGTTGATGAATATAACAAAGCATACATTTCTGGCTCTATTCTGATTCCGGTAAAAAATTGTGGCCCTGAAATTTTGCCACAGAATCCTGATAAGAAGATTGTCTTTCATTGTAAGTCAGATGAACATATAGAAAAAGCTTGCGAGGTTTGTGCTCGCGCGATTACCGGACCGGTGACTTATAACCTTGAAGGTGGGATAGAAGCCTGGACCGCAGAAGGTTTCGAAGTTAAACACGGATAAATTAAATAAAATACAAAGTTTATTAATATGATTTCATAAACATTAAAGGAGAAAAAATTATGAAAGATTACATTGACGCAACAAAAGTAATTTCTGCCAATATGAAAAAGTTGGCCCAAGATATTCCTGAAGTCTTACAGGGTTTTAGCTCAATGTCAAAAGCAGCAAAAGCTGATAATGCGCTGGATATGAAAACCAAAGAATTAATCGCTCTTGCTTTGGGTGTGGCCGCGCATTGTGACGGTTGTATTGGTTTCCATATGGAAGAACTTATTGGGCTTGGCGCAACAAAAGAAGAAATTTCTGAAGCGTTAGGTGTTGCTGTCTTTATGGGCGGAGGACCTTCTTTGATGTATGCAGCAGAAGCAGTAGATGCTTATGAGCAGCTAGTTAAGCAGAAGGCATAACATTCCGATAAGTGATACAAGAAAAACGAGCTGCAATAATGTAGCTCGTTTTTGCATGTTTTACTATTTACTATGTGCTAATCTATTTCATGGATTCTAACATCCATTTTGTTTTTCTGTGTATAGTCAAACGGTCAACTAAAAGGCCTGTAGTGGCTTCGTCTTCAAGTTCTTGTGCAAAGTTAAGAGCCGCGCTAATGCTTTTCATGACAATAGCTTGATCTTTAGCCAGATCATTAACCATGTCTCCGGCGTTTGCATTTTCATTGCCGTCTTTAATGTTGGTAAGTTCTGAAAAAACTTTGAAAGAACCGGGGGCTTTTTGTCCAAGCTGGCGGATTGTTTCAGCAATTTCGTCAACGGCTATTGCCAGTTCGGTATATTGCACTTCAAAGAAATTATGTAGAGAGAAAAAGCGTTCTCCTTCTACATTCCAGTGATAATTATGTGTTTTAAGATAAAGTGCGTAACTGTCGGCTAAAACAATTTTTAGTGCTTTTGTTAGGTTGTCATTGCTCATTTTATGTTCCTTTTTATTTAACATTGTTTCTAACAGTTTTTATAATTTTTGCAGTTACTTAAGATATAGTGATTGCGACGCTGTTTAAGAATTTTTTTCTTCTTCCCTAAAAGATTTCTAGCATATTAAGATGGGTAAAACCATCCAGAAGTTGTAAATCTCTACCATTATAGGCTTGTGGCTGTAGACTCATGATTTGCTGCTTGATTTTTACACGCTAGCACGTATTCTGAAATATCAGAATTTATGCAATAAAGCAAAAGCGTCATCTGTCGTAAGAAAGGTGGAAATATGAAAAGTTTTTTATTGGCAACGGATCTGTGTGCAAACTCGGATCGGGCTATGGGTCGAGCTTTGAAACTTGCGAAAGAGCATGATGCGAAGCTGCATATTTTGCATGTTCTTCCTGAAAAAAATAAAGAACCGGGATGTTTGCAGGAACGTGCTGCGGAAATTGAGACGCTTATTAAAAGCTATATAGGAGATTATAAAGGAACGCAGGAACTTAATGTTAATATTGATATCATCAGAAGCGCAAAAACTTATGATGTGATATGTGGCCATGCTGCGAGGATTAAGGCAGAACTCATTATTATGGGGATGCATCGGAAAGCGCGGTTCATGGATGTATTTATGTCAACAACATTTGCGCGGGTATTACAAGAGTGCTCGGTTCCTGTGTTGATGGTAAAGGAAAAGCCGGTAGCTCCATATCAGTCTGTATTATGCGGGAATGATTTTGCTTCCGGGTTTTATAAGGCTTTTGATGCAGCTGTTGCAATAGCGCCTGATGCGCATTTCGAAGTTATGCATGCTTGTGAGAAAACAATTTTGTGTACTACTGCACAATGTTCTGGATGTGCGGTGGACAGTAAAGGAGACTGTGCTGAAAAACTAGAATCGTTCATCACTGACCAGAAACATCAATATAATGCGAAATATGGGGATTTCGAGTTAGATATTGAGTGTTTTGTAGTCGAAGCTGATCCGTATTATACGCTTATCGAACACACGCAAAAAGAAAAAGTGGAGTTAATTTGCGTAGGAACACATGGACACGAGACATGCAAAATAGGACCAGTGACAAACAGTCTTATGGCAGATCCTCCGTGTGATATATTAGTGGCTGGAGCTGGTTGTTGAAAATTATTTCTATATAATTCCAAGTAGTCAATTATAGTAGTTTCACACGCTAGCGTGTATTCTGAAATATCATGGTAGCGATAAAGCTAAAGAAGAGGCGGCAGGAGCACACATATGATCAGATACAGAACCAGATACATTCTCTAGCTGAACAGGCACACCCTCTGCACCATCTAAATTTGCACGTGTAAAGACTGTGGAGAATAATTTATCAGTAGAAATTTTCATGTTTGTTAAATTAGCATTACTAAGGTTAGTATGATTAAAATTTGTTCCATCAGCATTAGTCTGACTAAGATCTGTTTCTTTTAAGTTAGAGGCGCAAAAATTAGCCTGTGATAAATTAGCGCCAACAAACGTAGAATTAGAAAAGACAGCGTTCGCTGCCTCAGCTCCTTTCATATTTGCGCCAACTAGGTTTGCTCCTTCTACCTCTGCCAAATGCCAACTAGAATTACTAAGATCAGCGTTCATCATATTCGCAGCAGTCATATCTGTATGATTAAAATCAGCATGTGGAAGTTTAGCATTCTCCATATTCGCAGCAGTTAAGTTTGACGATTGAAAAGAAACTCCTTGAATTCGTCCATCACCGGAAACACCTGAGAGATCTATTTGATTCATGTTTACCTTGAAAAATCTAGCCCCCTTTATTTCACTGCCACTTAAATTTGCGTTGACCATTGAACCTCTGTTTAATTCTAAACCATATAAATCAGAGTTCGTAGCCTGTACTCTATCAAGATTAGAATGTGCAAGAAAAACATTTTTAAAACATGGAGGAAGCTTTGCGTCAGAAAGATTAACATTATTAAAGCTTAGGCTACTCATTTCTTTAACACCACTAAGATCAATCCCTGAAAGATCTACGTGTTCAATGTTTCCAAATCGAATTTTTTCTGGAACACCATATTCTTCTACATAGGCAGACCAGCTCTCTTTACCACCATTTAGTGCTGCGACAGGATCATTTTCTGAAACTACATCATTCATTGTTCAACTCTTTTTCTTGCGTTGCTAAACAGCTACACTATATATTTATCTTTTATAAGGCATCATTTTATGTAAAATACATTAATATTGGGTAAATTTCAACAAAAAACTCATATAAATTTGTGGGGATTCACCAGTTAACTGATGAATATGCATTGGTGTTAGAATAAGAAAAACACCATTGTGTTCGCCATTTCATTTATAGGAACCTCTATAATAAATCCTAATTACCCCGAACTAACAGTTTTAGGTTGTTTAGCACATAGGGTAATTGCTATTTCACCTTTTTATGATAGAATCTATTTTGGTGGATATTTATCTGCACATATCAATTCCCTTGTCCTTTAACTTCTCTTTAAGGAATTTAGTGTCATATACCACATAAGAAACGGCAAGATATCAGCGACATAAGAATGATGCTGACTGAAAGAGCCGTCCTTTCTGTTTTTGATGCTTCGCATTGAAATTCTTCTGCTTAGAATTTATTTACATCTACATCACGAAAGGTTTATGTAATGTCCAGTGAAATGTTAGAAAACCACGTATTTAGCGAAATCAAAATTGGTATGTCCGCTGAAATAACGCGCCAACTTACCCAGCAAGAAATTCATCTATATGCGGCGGTTTCTGGAGATGTAAATCCAACGCATCTGGATAAAGACTATGCAGAAAAATCCCGATTTAATGGTATTGTGGGCCATAGTATGTGGTCCGGTGGCCTTATTTCCACTATATTGGGAACGGAACTTCCAGGACCGGGGACCGGCTATCTGGAACAAGACATTAAATTTAAACAGCCCATAAAAGTAGATGAATTTATCACAGCCAAAATCGTTGTGAAAAAGATAAAGAAAAAAGAAAAAATCGTTATTTTTGATTGCGTTTGCACCAATGAAAAAAATGAAGTAGTTGCAGAAGGAACAGCTACTGTATTAGCGCCAATCCGCAAAATTAAAATTCTTCGCCCTGATACACCGATGATTTCTGTTCACGGTAAATATCATTACGAAGATACATTAGCAAAAAGCCGTGAATACGATGCTCTTCGCGTTGGTGTTGTCCATCCAGTTGGCGCAAGCGGAATCGAAGCCGTAGCCGATGCCGTTACAGAGGAACTGATCGAACCTGTATTATTTGGCCCCAAAGCACGCATTCAAGCCGCTATCGAAGAAAGCGGCGTTAAGGGTGCAGAAAAATGGGAAATTGTTGATACAAAGCATAGCCATGACTCTGCGGAAGCAGCCGTTAGATCAGCGGTAGCCGGTGATATTGAAGCCCTTATGAAGGGAAATCTTCATACAGACGAACTTTTGAGTGCTGTAGTCCCCTCTTCCGCTGGATTGCGTACAGAGCGCCGAATTTCTCACGTCTTCCTCTTAAATGTCCCTACCTATCACAAGCCATTGATGATTACTGACGCTGTGGCCAATATTACGCCAGATTTAGCAGCCAAAGTTGATATCTGTCAGAACGCTATTGATTTATGGAACGTTTTGTTTGAAGAAGAGAAAAAACGCAGACCAAAAGTTGCTATCCTTTCTGCTGTAGAAACAGTGACCGGTAGCATACCTTCAACGCTTGATGCCGCCGCTCTTTGTAAAATGGCCGACCGCGGTCAAATCACAGGCGGCGACCTCGATGGCCCTTTGGCATTCGATAACGCAATTAGCATGGAAGCTGTTAAAACCAAGAAAATTATTTCCAGTGTTGCCGGAGACGCCGACATTCTCATTGCTCCAAACATCGAATCAGGAAACATCTTGGCCAAACAACTTATTTTCTTAGGCGGCGCAAATGCAGCCGGGATCATGCTTGGAACCCGAGTTCCGATCATCCTGACCAGCCGCGCTGACTCAATTAGAACACGCTTACTATCATGTGCTGTTGCCAAAGCTATGGCTCACGCACGCAGACAAGGAAAGATTAAATAATGGAACAGAAATATATTTTAGTCATTAATGCCGGATCTTCGAGTGCTAAATTTAGACTTTTTGGTCTGGAACAAGACCTTCCATTACTGGCACAAGGTTTAGCATCCGAAATTGGTGGAGAATCAGACTTCAAAGCAAAGACCTCTGGCCGCGAAACAGAAGACCTTCCGTTATGCCCCTTCAAAACTCATGAAGATGCTATAGACCATCTTCTAGCATGGCTGGTGCATAATGATTTCCCTCTCGAAAATATAAAAGCCGCAGCACACCGGATTGTTCATGGTGGCTCTCGCTTTAGTAAACCTGCCTTCTTGAACGAAGAAACATTGGACTATTTGCACAGCATCACGCATCTTGCACCATTGCACCAACCACACAATTTGGTTTCGGTTGATATTCTAGAAAATAAAGTACCAAATATCCTGCAATACGGTTGCTTTGATACAGCCTTCCACGCCAATCACGGGCCTTTATTTACTCATTTTGCCCTTCCTCTGGAAATGGCAGAAAAAGGAGTGCTACGTTACGGCTTCCACGGTTTATCTTATGACTGGATTGCATCACAACTGAAAAAAGACCACCCTAATTTGGCAAAAGGAAAAGTTGTTGTTGCACACCTTGGAAATGGTGCAAGCTTATGTGCATTAGAAAACGGCAAAAGCATTGACAGCACAATGGGAATGACGGCTGTTGACGGTCTGCCAATGGGGACTCGCACGGGTGCAATTGATGCAGGGGCGCTTCTCTATATTATGCGCCACATGGATTATAGCATTGATGATATTGACAACCTCATTAACAAAGAATCCGGTCTTAAAGGTCTGTCCGGTATAAGCAATGACGTCAAAATCCTTTCAGAAAGCGACGAGGATACTGCAAAATTTGCTATCGAATATTTTGTGCTAAAAGTTGCGCAATATATTACAGCAATGGCTGTGTCTATTGGCGGTATGGACGGATTAATATTCACAGCAGGAATCGGGGAGAACGCAGAGAATATCCGCAATCTTGTTCTAAAACGTCTGGAGTTTATGCCCGAGTTTGAATGTCATGTTATTCCAACAAACGAAGAACGCAGCATTGCAGAAAGCGTCTGGAAAAACTATGCTAAAGACATTCTTGACTCTTCAAATATGTTACACAAAGAAGCAGCATTCTAGTAAAATTACTATGTGTGAACCTCCGACAGCTTACGCAGGCGGTCTTATTACGCGGATAAAAGACCTAGGGTCCTGACCCTAGATAAAAAACACGTTGAACAAATATCCGACAGCCAGAATACCGGAGCAAACAACGCAAAAATAGACAGCTATTAGACGCGTTGTCAGAACTTTGCGAAGAATAATTGCTTCTGGTAGTGAAAGTGCCGTCACAGCCATCATAAAGGAAAGCACAGTTCCAAGAGCCGCCCCTTTGCCAAGCAACGCTTCAACGATTGGAATAATTCCAGCCGCGTTCGAATACATCGGTATACCCACCAAAACAGAGGCTGGAACCGACCACCATACATCCTTGCCCATGATCGATACCAGAAGTTCAACTGGCACATATCCGTGAATAAAGGCACCTATAGCAATACCGGCAATCATCCAGAGCCAGACTTTGCCGACAATTTTCCGAACAGCCATCAAACCTTCCTTAATGCGATCAATAACCGTTGTTTGTGCCGTGGAAAAAGTAACATCTTCTGTACGGACTTTTTGCACCCAGTCCTCAAGCCAGCTTTCAAGATGAAAACGCCCAATCACCCAGCCCGCGACAATCGCAATGCCAAGACCAAAAACAAGATAAAGAAGTGCAACTTTCCACCCGACAAGACCGAACAGAAGGACTAAAGCCACCTCGTTGACCATCGGAGCGGCTATCAGGAAAGAAAAGGTGACGCCAAGAGGAACACCGGCAGAGACAAAACCAATAAACAGCGGTACTGCGGAACAGGAACAAAACGGCGTAACAACACCCAGACAAGCGGCTGCAATATTGCCAAGCCCTTCATTTTTTCCTACCAGCAGAGCGCGTGTGCGTTCCGGCGAAAAGAAACTGCGGACAATGCCCATTAAAAAAACGACTAGTGTCAGAAGTAAAAGAACCTTGGGAGTATCGTAAAAAAAGAAAGTAAGGGCTTCATAAAGATGTCCCGTTTGCTCAACGGGAAGCTGTGCAACAATCCACTTTGAGAAAGGAACCAGTTTATTATAGAGACAAAACCAAAGCGCAATCCCTATAACAGAACCGATAATCCATAAAGCCGACGATTTTTTGTTCGCAGAGACTTTTGCTTTTGCTGCCTCAGTCTGGCATTTACATTTCATACGGATGTCCTTTTTGATGAAATTTCAAAGGCAAGCGCGTCGTCAAGAAGCATGGTAACGGATTTAGAAATCTGGACTAAACTACAACGATAACGCACTCATTGCACATCCCTTATTTAAAAGCTGCCCTAGTCATGTGTCTACTGCCCATAAGTCTATCTCCTGTAGTTTTTTATAGCATACTCCAGAAAATCGTGAGGCTAAACACATAACTAATACCTCTCAAAGTTTTAGGCACTGTATAATAATAAGGGGCATTACGTCAAATTTTAATCGTAATAGCCACGGTAACCACTCCACATAGAACAAATATCAATGGCGGAGACGATAGGATTCGAACCTACGAAGAGTTACCCCTTACACGCTTTCCAAGCGTGCGCCTTAAACCACTCGGCCACGTCTCCACTATATTCCCGACGCAGCCTCGTCTTTTGAGATCTTACTTGCTTACGCAAGAGGGCCACGTCTCCACTATGAATTGGCGCAGCCTCATCTTTTGAGATTTTACTTGCTTACGCAAGCGGGACCACGTCTCCACTATGAATTGGCGAAGAGTAGACATTCTTAATAAAAAATTCAAGTCTTCACTTTGCTAATTATGCGTTCATTGTTAAGATGCATGAAGAAATATGATCGCGACATATAAACACAAAGGATATCTGATGCGTAAATTCCTCTTCATCCTGCTTCTTGTTCCATTCTTTGCCAGCGTAGGACATGATATATATCTTTACTATCAGAATCCTGACAAAGGCGTCCGGATAAGCGATGTCGGCGTTCTTTGGGACAAATATCACAAAGAAAGCCACGATCAATGGAAATCAAAAGTACATAAATTCTCATCGGAAATAGACAAATTAGTTGCTGAAAATCCCATTTCAAAAAACATGATTCCCAAAGCTATGAAAAATAGCGCAAGTACTAATGATGAAACACAGCCTCCACAGATTGAAGAAAACATCCCGGAAATAAATGCCTTAACAGAAGGCTTCACGCAAACATCTTCACATGATGGCATAACAACTACAGTTCCCTTTGAACCAAGAGATGAAATCAAGGAACATTCCAACGTATTAATTAAATGGATCGGATTTTTATTAGAGCAAAAAGCCATATATGTTACCGGTCTTATTCTTATTATTGCATTCCTCCTTAATGCCATCCTGAGCTTTTTGTTTAGGAAAAAAGGAGAAATGGAAAGATTTCACGGAATCAGGAAAAAGAACAGCAAAAATGACGGCTACAAATATAAACGTAAATAACCAAAAGCATTTCGGACGTAAAGACTCTCATATTTAGAACATACAAGAAATCTGCTTATCCAGCAAAATCAGATCTTCCAGACGGGACAAGCTGTGATCCCCGTCATCGACAAAAATCACATTAACTTGCGATCTTTCAAATGCGTCTCTGATCTGTAAAGCCTTTTTCCAATGGACAGCATTATCTTGTTTACCCTGCAATAACGTAAGAACTGCATTAATTTTATAAGGCTCCGCCGGATCTAAAAGGCTCTGTTTGCGTCCATCATCTAATAAGGCCCGTGTGAAAATATACGGATCATCACCATATTCATTAGGTTCTTCAATTTGCCCGTTTTCTTCAAGTTCAGCGTGTTGCTCTGATGTTATATGTTTTTCTATATCTTTGGTGAAATCAGGAGCCGCAGCCACGCCGATCACACCTTTAATTTGAATCTCTTCCTGCGGTAAATCCAATAACAATCGCAAAGCCAGCCAGCCTCCCATAGATGAGCCAACCAGAATAACTTGCGGGACTTGAATCGTATGAGTAATAACCTCACGCGCATCATCCAGCCACCCGCCTATTGTTCCATCTACAAAATTTCCCTCAGATTGGCCATGCCCGGAATAATCAAATCGCAAATATTCCTGCCCAAGTTTACGGCACCGTTCTTCCAAATACAGCGCCTTACTTCCGCACATATCAGACTTAAATCCACCAAGAAACACTACCGCAGGCAAGATCTCTCCTGCCCCGCTTGCTCTACTGTGAACGTAAGCCAGTTTGATTCCTCTGCTATTAGTATGATAAGAAACACTCATAATAAAATATTCTAACACTGATGAACTCTTAAGAAAACTATACATTTTTATACATAGACAATTACAAAAAGACTTTCCAGAGGGTGAAATCCCTATTATTTTTAAGCTATGGATAATGAGAAAAAAGACTTGGTTATTATGCAGATTATTCCTGAGCTTGGTGCCGGTGGTGCTGAGCAAGGATGTATTGATATGGCAGCAGCTATTGTTGATGCCGGAGCAAAAT
>JAGLKS010000065.1 GCA_023140905.1 Alphaproteobacteria bacterium
TACGTAGTCAAAGTTTCTAGCCCGCAAAAATTCTGCTCTTACCACATTTACCAGCTTGATCCATGAAAAGAGCAGCAATATAATCAATAAGTTCCAGAAACCCGGCGTAAACATTGAAGAAAAAATGATCAGAATGTAAAGTGATGGTAAGCTGGCCCAAACCTCAATTATACGTTGCATAAACAGGTCAAGTTTGCCACCATAATAGCCTTGCACAGCTCCGGCAGCAATGCCAACACACGTGCTAATCAAAGTTAAAATAAGTCCAAAAAGCACAGAGATACGAAAACCGTAAATTACTCGCGCAGCTACATCCCGTCCCTGATCGTCTGTGCCAAGCCAGTTGACTGTATCAGGTGGAGTCGGGGCAGGTCGTGAGAGATCATAATTAATTGTGTCATAGGAAAAAGGAATAAGCGGCCATAACATCCATCCTTCATCACCGTTTTTGCCGATAATTAACTCTTTGACATAAGGGTCGCGGTATTCTGCTTCTGTCTCAAAATCACCACCAAAAGTTGTCTCCGGGTAATCTACAAATACAGGAAAATACAAATCACCCTTATAGCTCAGAAGCAAAGGTTTATCATTGGCAATAAAACCGGTGTTGAACGCAATAAATAAAAGCGCCGAGAATATCCATAAACTCCAAAAGCCCCGCTTATTGGCTTTAAATTGAGCAAGTCTGCGTTTGGTGATTGGGGAAAGCGGGGCCATGGTTACACACTCCTGCTTTCGAAATCAATCCGCGGGTCAATCCATACATAGACTAAATCACGCAGTAAATGCATAACCATACTCATGAGAGAGAAAATGTATAACGTACCCAAAACAACAGGATAATCGCGGTTAATAATGCTTTCATAACTCAATAATCCCAAGCCGTCGAGCGAGAATATCACTTCAATCAATAGTGAGCCGGTAAAAAATATAGCAACAAATACGGCGGGGAAACCTGCAATCACAATCAGCATAGCATTGCGGAATATATGTCCATAGAGCACTTGATGCTCAGACAGGCCTTTAGCTCGCGCCGTTAGAACATAATGCTTGTTAATTTCATCAAGAAAGCAGTTTTTACTCAGCATTGTCAGCGAGGCAAAACCACTAATGACCATTGCTGCGGTGGGTAAAACCATATGCCATGCATAATCACCGATTTTACACAGCAAGCTAAATTCTTCCCATCCATCGGAAGTCAGGCCGCGCAAGGGGAAAATATCGAAATAGCGACCTCCGGCAAATAGCACAATCAACAAAATCGCAAACATAAAGGAGGGGATTGCATAGCCTATAAACACAGCCGCGCTTGTCCAAACGTCAAAAGGCGTGCCGTCTTTCACAGCTTTGCGGATGCCCAAAGGAATGGAGATCAGATAAATGATAAGCGTTGACCATAGTCCTAAAGAAATAGATACAGGCATTTTCTGGGCAATAAGTGATAAAACATTTACATCGCGATAGTAACTTTCGCCCAGATTAAAGCTTAAGTAATTTTTGAGCATAATTCCAAAACGTACAGGCGCAGGTTTATCAAATCCGTATAACTCTTCTAATTCGGCAATAAACTCAGGATCTAATCCTTGTGCGCCTTTGTAAGTGCTGTTACGAGCTGAGCTATTGCTGCCGGTTGTTGGACTGCCCATATCGCCACTACTACCCGTAAAGTGCGCTGTAGCGGATGTGCCATGGCCTTGCAGATCGGCAATCATTTTTTCTACCGGACCACCGGGCACGAACTGAATAATCACAAAACTAATCAGTAAAATTCCAAACAGCGTCGGGATCATTAAAAGCAGGCGTTTGAGTATATATGATAACATGCTTACGATCATAATAACGCAAGGCACTTAAGTCCATGCGCAAAGTCACGTCTTCTGAATTTGTTCAGGGGATAATTAGCTTATTATACCGATACTCATTCAAAGAATGAGTATCGACGC
>JAGLKS010000066.1 GCA_023140905.1 Alphaproteobacteria bacterium
ACGCCACGCAGGCTCCGTTCCTATCGGAACGAGGTTGCAGTCGCAACCTTGCAATTTATATTCATCAAATGAATGCAAATTGGTGTTATTATCTTAGTGAATCATGCAGGATTTATCATATCCGCTACGGCGATTAAATTCCTTAAAAGCCGAGGGCGTATCAATATGCATGAAAGCGGATTTCATATCACGTAAAAATTTGGATTCGTCTTGTACTAATTGCTCATGGCGGAGTTTTGCCGAAGCATTATACGTCTGCTTAAGCACATCTTCGCGCATCTGATCGCGCCACAATAGTTTGGCAATATAAGCTTTATTCCCAAGTGCGGTGATATTTTCAGGATCGTAATACAAAGCTTTATCAATCAGTTTCAGAGCTTCTTCTTCACGATTAAGATTTGCCAGAGCAAAGCTTTTATTAATCAATGCATTTACGTTTCTAGGATCGACAGCCAGAATAATATCTTCATGCTCAATAGTGCGCTTATATTCGCCTTTTAGATAGTCGATAAAGGCTTTCTGGAATTGTGTTTTTTCATCGTCAGGATTAGCTTTTAAACGCTGGCGTGCAAGGATTTCCGCTTCCTTGTAAAATCCATCTACAATCATGATGTCTATCTCATCATCACTGTTTTGTGGGTCATAGTCATCTTTGCCCATAAATGTCATAAGATCATGAGTTAGATGTGTACGCATTGAACCATCATTAACCGGCATATTGTTGAGAGGCTGCGTATACTTAAAATTCGACGATGATGTAGAGGCACTTCCGGCGTAGATTTCATCTGGCAGCATTGCGTTCCTCCAATCCTTTACTATCCTTATATGCAAGGTTTTCCCTTGTCTTAGAATAGATAGTACCGCTTTTGGAGGGGGTGAGCAAGTATTTTCAAATAATTAATTCAATACCGGAACTATGTTCCAGTCTTCAACATGCCATGATTGATCGGAAAAGCGCAGAATGCCTAAAGCTCCGGGTTTTAACTTAATTGAAAATTTTTGTAAGAAAGTATCAAAATCTTCCGTGATATGAGGAGCAAAACGTGCTACACCATTAGATGTAACAACCAGAACAGTCTCGGCAATATCCATGATCTGATTCGTTATGGTATCATTTGTTTTAGTAATCTGATGAGCAAAGCGTTGCCAGTCCATAATAATTTTATGCGGATCAACTTGCCAGCCATCAGGGACAATCGCTTTTTCATTCCATAGAGTAATAGCTTCTTTACCAATGCGCGCGATTACATCTTTCTCGCATTTATTCTCATCCGGGCCGTAATCAATTTCATCGAATATATCCAACGCATAGACGGGTAATGAAATGCTAGCTTCCTTCAATGCCAGCACGGCCATTTTGCGCGTACGCTGAAGTGTAGAGCTATAAGCAACATCAGGCAGTAAATTATGGTCGCGCAAATAACGCCCCAAAGCTCGTCCCTGAGCTTCACCTTTTTCTACCAAAGGTAAATCAGTGTGCTTGCCAATACGGGTAGGAGTGTCTTCGGGATTAAATGTGTTACCATGACGCGCAATGATAAGTGTTGTCATAAAACGAGTTCCCCAAATTGCGCAATATGTTTTTCCGCACGCTCTATGTCTTCAGGACTATCAATACCTGATTGCACGCTTCCATGCTCAACATCGATCTCGACAGTTGTAATGCGGATGCCATTTTCCAACATACGCAGTTGCTCCAGTCCTTCGAGTTTTTCGTATACACCTTCATCCAGTGAACAGAATTTTTCCAGTATATCGGGGCGAAAGCCATAAAGTCCGATATGCTGATAAACAGGAGAAACAGGGCTTTGAGTGCGTAGATATTCTTCTTCACGTATTACGGGAATAATATTTTTGGAAAACC
Source organism: Alphaproteobacteria bacterium (assembly GCA_023140905.1). GTDB lineage: Bacteria > Pseudomonadota > Alphaproteobacteria > Micavibrionales > Micavibrionaceae > UBA1672. The sequence goes on from JAGLKS010000066.1 coordinate 1,865, forward strand.
ATAGAGCTTGATTTTCAGCGTTAAAAATCGCAGTGGTTCCACTATAAGGTGTAACTTTCTTGGCCTCACGTAAAGCATCTAAAGAATCCCAATCGAGACGATAAACAGGGGTAACAACTTCAGCTTTGGGGTTTTCTTTAAAAG
>JAGLKS010000067.1 GCA_023140905.1 Alphaproteobacteria bacterium
GGACAACAGAGGGTGGCGTAAAAGGCGCATCGCCTTGTAAATTCAAGACAAAATCCGGCCATTCGGATAGCTGGCGTATAGCAGAAAGCACACGGTCAGAGCCGGTTTTACAACTGGATGGTGTATTAATGCAACGCGCTCCAATATCCTGTTCTACATGATCGGCTATGCGTTTATCATCAGTAGCAACAAATATCTGAATATCATTACCATAAGGCTCTGCTGCTTTATGTGCAATTTCGACAACGCGCTGAATCATAGTCTTTCCGGCTATCATAGCTAAAGGTTTGCCGGGAAAACGCGTAGAGCCGTAACGGGCAGGAATAGCGATTGCAAATTTTGTCATCGTGTTCCTCTATTTTTCTTGTGCCTTAGTTTCAGTTTCAGCGGACCACCATGTTTGAACAATAAGAGGACTCATTCCTGATAAAGTTTCGGGCCGTTTGATTTTATCCCAATAGGCAATACGCCACTCAGGATAATGCCACATCGGAATAACGTAATGATTCCAAAGTAATATTCTATCCAGTGCCCGTGTTTTTGTAACTAGATCTTTACGTGATTTTGCATGAATAACCTGCGTAACCAAGTCATCAATGACGGGATCTTTTATTCCGATTAAATTGCGCGATCCTTCTATATCAGCTTTATCAGAACCCCAGAACTCCCGCTGCTCGTTACCCGGAGAGCTTGATTGTCCAAAGTCGCTAATCATCACATCAAAATCATATGTATTTGTACGACGTTGAAATTGTGCTGTATCAACAACGCGGAAATTAGCAAGAACTCCCATACGTTTTAAATTCTTAACAAAAGGCAATACCCATTTTTCAAAAGTAGAAGAATAGTGCAAGATCTCAAATTCCAGAGTTTGCACGCTCCCGTCTGGTAAAGTTTTAAAACGTACGCTATCTTCGTTAAGCTGTGTATATCCGGCTTCTTCAAGCAATTTAATACCAGCTTGTAAATTAGACCTGTTATTGCCCGAACCATCTGTAACCGGAGCTTTATAAACATCCGTAAAAACCTCATCAGGAATTTTCCCGCGCAAAGGTTCTAATATTTCAAGCTCTGATTCATCAGGTAAGTTACAGCACGAAGATAAGTCTGAATTATCAAAATAGCTATTTGTGCGTACATAATCGCCATAAGCGAATTGCTTGTTCGACCATTCAAAATCCAGAGCATAGGCCAGAGCGTCGCGCACATTATCATTCTGGAAAACAGGGCGGCGAATATTATAGATAAAAGCTTGCATACCTGCCGGTCGTGTATTCTCAATATCTTCTTTTATCAGATGTTTGGATTTTTCTGAAGACACGCTATAGCCCTCATACCAAATTTTAGCGACATTCTCTATTTTTACATCATAATCCCGTGCTAAAAAAGCTTCATGAGCGACATTTTCATCACGATAATAATCATAAATAATCCGATCAAAATTATTCATACCCTTGAAGAAGGGTAGGTCTTTTCCCCACCAATCAGGATCACGCGCATACTCAATTGAGCGTCCGGCAATGACTTTGTCTATTTTATAAGGGCCGCTACTAACAGGAGGTTCCAGCGTTGTTTCCTCAAAATTATGCTCTTCGTCACTCCAATAATGCTTGGGTAAGATAGGGAGTTCGGCAATAATTAAAGGTAGTTCGGCATTGCCGCGCACTGCAAATTTAAAAATAACAGTTTTATCATCGATGGCTTCAACACTTTCAACATCATTCCAATAAGCTTTAAAGAAAGGTTGGCCTTTTTCTACAAGCGTGCGAAACGTCCAGATCACATCATGTGCAGTAATAGGCTCGCCGTCACTCCAGCGTGCTTCATCGCGAAGTTTAAAACGTGCCCAGTGTTTATCTTCGGGAATAGTGATACTTTCAGCGATCACACCATAAAGCGTAAAAGGCTCATCCCATGCATTTTGCATCAGGCTTTCGTAAGTAAGACCACTGCGCAAATAATTCAATCCCGCAGCGGGAACTCCTTTGATTATAAAAGGATTGAGTGAGTCAAATGTTCCAGTGTTATGTAATCTCAGAGTCCCGCCTTTAGGTGCGTCAGGATTAACAAAAGCAACATGCTTAAAATCTTTCGGATATTTAGGCGATTCATGTAAAGCAATAGCATAAGCTGTGTCAGGCTTATCATTCAACATTGCTGTAAATTCTTCAATTTTATCCAAAGGGTCGGCTAAAGTAGGGGCGTTGAAAGAAACTATAGCCAAGAAGAAGGTAAGCAAAAATAGTTTATTCTTTTGTAAAAAATATTTGTTCATAGGCTGATTCCTATATATCTATAGTGGTTTCACTTAAGGGTTTTCGCGCATACTGGAGAGGCCAGAATAAAGATATACATATCCCGTCCATAGAGTCAGAATCGTTGCTATAATCAAAACAACCATTCCTCCTTCATAAGCATATGGGATAACGCCACTTAAAATCAAAATCCCGCAGGCAATCATTTGCACTGTCGTTTTCCACTTTGCAAGCTTCATAACCGGAACCTTGATATTTTTTGGTCCCATGTATTCACGCAATCCTGAAATCAAAAACTCGCGCGAGAAAATCAATATGATTAATACAACGCCAAAAGCACCGACTCTGTCTGTAGCAATCAGCATAATAAAGATACATCCAACCATAATCTTGTCAGATATGGGATCAAGGAATGTGCCAAACGGGCTGATCTGGTTCAATTTGCGCGCAAGATAGCCGTCCAGATAATCTGTAATAGCTGCGATAATATACAGGCCAAAACACAGCCATATGGCAACTACGCCTAAAGAGTTTTCCAGATAAAACAGGGCAACCATAACAGGCAGCATAATCATACGTGCTATGGTTAAAATATTCGCAATATTATGTTTAGGATATATAGTCATGGGAAGCTACTCTATCGCAAAATTAGCAATAATGGAATGGTGATCTGAGCCAAGAGCTTTTCCTACATATTTATTAAGTAAATTAAGCTGTCCCTTATATAAAATATGATCAATTGAAAGCCGTAATGCTTTAATAGGAATGTAAGCTGGCCAAGTGTTTTCCGGCACAATGTCGTAACTCTGATGGTTCAGTCTGGCTATTTTCAGGACATTTTTAAAAGCTGGAGAATAGATTGTTGTATTCCAGTCTCCCATAAACAAGATACGCTCAGTGTCTTTGTCAGAGGCAATCCATAGTGCTGTTTCTTCCAATTCTTCATAATTAGCGCGGTAGAGCGTATCATTGAGCGGATTTTGTGTATGCACAGTATAAACACGTACGCGGTGTTCCAGCTGATCTTCATTCTCAGGGATCACGACGTCAAAGCGTATTGCTCTGGTAAATGTACAATATTTTACACAAACTAATTTAGTTTCGTAATTTTCGATCTTATATCGGCTCAAAACCATATAAGCGTCAGGACGCATTTTGCCAATAGGCTCAGCGTAAGGCATGATAGTGCTCAATTTACGTTTCAATGGTAAAAGTTCAGGGCGAATAACCTCTTGTAAAATTAATAAATCTATATCGTCTTCTTCAACCCATTTCAAAATTCGATCATGATTCTGGTTGCTATGGAGCTTATTATATTGTGCGACTTTAAAGGTCTTCCCGTGTAGATTATCAGTGATAGGAGGACGGCCAAAAGCAAACGGATCAGCCATTAAATAACGTGTTTGAGCAAAGGAACAAACTGCAATAACGATCATTAATGCAGTAAAAACAAGGCGTAATCTGCCGCGGCAAAAGATAAGTATAGCAGCTAAAGAAAACAAACTCCCAATTGTGTAGTAAAATGTGAACACTGATAAAAGTGCACAAAACCAATGCACATGGCCAAAAAGGGATATGCCATACACTAATGCAACGCATAAAGAAAAAACGCATGCTATGCTGCGTAGCAAGAGGTTAAGAATATACATTTAAATCAAAAGTTTTTATTAAAAATTAGGTCCTGACCCTAGGCGTTAGCTGCGGTTTTACTGTCTTTGTCATCGGATTTGGTATGTGGATCACGCAAAACATAACCGCGGCCCCATACTGTTTCGACATAATTCGAGCCATCTGTTGCCTCAGCCAGTTTCTTGCGCAGCTTACAAATAAACACATCAATGATTTTTGCTTCAGGCTCATCCATCCCGCCATAAAGATGATTAAGGAACATCTCTTTAGTCAGAGTAGAGCCTTTGCGCAAAGACAAAAGTTCCAATATACCGTATTCTTTTCCTGTTAAATGCACTGGTTTTCCATCAGCTTCGATGGTGCGTGAATCCAGATTAACTTTTATGCTGCCCGTTTCAATAATGCTTTGAGAATGTCCTTGGGAGCGTCGAACAATAGCTTGAATGCGGGCAACAAGCTCACGTTTATCAAAAGGTTTGGTTAGATAATCATCCGCTCCGAATCCTAAACCTTTAAGTTTATTATCCAGCTCAGTTAATCCCGATAGAATAAGGATAGGTGTATCAACTTTAGCGGCGCGGAATGACTTCAGTACATCATAACCATCCATATCCGGTAGCATCAAATCCAGTATGATAATGTCGTAATCATAGATCTTACCCAAATCCAGACCATCTTCACCCAAATCAGTTATATCAATAATATATCCTTCAGATTTGAGCATAAGCTCAATGCTTTTGGCAGTAGAAGAGTCATCCTCAACAAGCAATACGCGCATAAAAATCTCCTTTAAACACAAATAAAAACAAAAAGTTACATAGATGCTGTTAACCTTTGTTGGCAGACATATTAACAAATATAGAAAAAGTTAACAAACGCTTTCATGCAATATCCTTAATTTTTAATATTTTCTCTCAAATCGTAAGCGCAACACCTTTTTATTTACGCAGAGTAAGGGTAGAATAACCGAACGTACGTAAAACCAATACAACCATATTCATGGAAATTCTTATAGATGGATCGCTTGGCACAACAAATCGAAGATTCTATTATGGCGTTGCCGGAGCAGCAGCTCTATGGACGCGTGTCGAAAATCCTAGGGCTGTTGGTAGAAATAGGCGGTGTGTCTGAAGCGTTGACAATAGGATCACGGGTTCATCTTAAACCTGCTAATGGTTCAGATATTCCATGTGAGGTGATCGGTTTTCGTGATGGGCAGGCGTTGCTTATGCCTTTTGGAATACTGGAAGGCGTTGGGCTGGGATGTGTTGCATTAGTACAACCGACCGTCCCATCAATTTTTCCTAGTGATAAGTGGTTGGGCAGGGTCATTAATGCATTAGCTCAGCCCATTGACGGCAAGGGGCCTTTGATAAAAGGTGCTGTACCGGTCCCGCTGAAGAATAAACCGCCTGCACCTCATGCAAGGCAACGCATAGGTAAACAGCTTGATTTAGGTGTACGTGCAGTCAATTCGTTTTTGGCAACATGTCAGGGCCAGCGTATGGGGATATTCTCCGGTTCCGGTGTTGGTAAATCAGTTCTACTATCTATGATGGCGCGATATACAGCAGCGGATGTATCTATTATCGGCCTTGTCGGAGAACGTGGGCGCGAGGTTCAGGAATTCTTGCAGGATGATTTGGGAGAAGATGGGCTTGCCCGTTCCGTAGTAGTAGTGGCTACAGGTGATGAACCGGCTTTAATGCGTCGTCAGGCGGCGTATGTGACCTTATCTCTAGCAGAACATTTTCGTAATAAAGGTAAAAACGTTCTGTGTTTGATTGATTCACTAACCCGTTTTGCTATGGCACAGCGAGAAATAGGTTTGAGTGCCGGAGAGCCTCCAACATCTAAAGGATATCCTCCAACAACATTTGGCGAATTATCACGTTTGTTAGAACGTGCCGGTCCCGGAGAACAGGGGCAAGGCTCGATTACCGGATTATTTTCCGTGCTGGTGGAAGGGGACGATCATAATGAACCGATCTCGGATGCTGTGCGCGGTCTTGTGGACGGACATATAGTGATGGAGAGGCAAATAGCAGATAGAGGCCGTTATCCGGCAATTAATGTACTCAAATCTATATCTCGTTCCTTGCCCGGAGCTATCACAAAACCGCAAAATGAAATACTAAAACGCGCTAAACAAATCGTTACAACTTATGAAGATATGTCTGAGTTGATTCGTTTGGGGGCTTATCGTAAAGGTAGTGACCCGCTTGTTGATGAAGCGATATTGCTTTATCCAGAACTGGAACGCTTCCTTTCTCAGGACAAAGAAGAGCAGACACATATCGAGGAAGGGTTTAAACGTTTGGCACAAATATTAGGCATAAATTATGGCTAAGCTGGATTCTTTAGTGCGTGTGCGTAAACATAATGTTGAACAACAGCAAAAAGCTTTGGCAGTGCTGTATCAGAGATCTGAGGCTTTAAAAGCTGAGCGCGATTCGCTTGAAACCCAACTTGCTATTGAAAGTGAAAAATCCCTTAATTTACCACCTGACATGCTGGGATATTATGGAGCATATGCTAAGAAAACCCGCAAAGAAATTGATTACATTGACAATAAAAGAGCTAAACTGGAAAAGCAAATCGAGATGGCTCAGGAGCGATTGCGCGATGCTTATGCGGAGCAAAAGAAAGTAGAAATTATTAATCAACGCCGTAAAGATGCCGAGCGTGCTAAACAGGAAGCAAAAGAATCAAAAGAACTTGATGAAATTGCTATTGATGGATTTCGCCGGAAAACAGAAAATTAAAAAGTTATAGTATGCCTATACTTGACAATGTAGGAATTATGTCCTATGTTTTATCTTGTGACTGAGAAAAACAACAAGGAAAGGAAAACACCCCAATTGGCCAAAAAGTTAGCCGAAACACTAAAATTCTCCGTATCTCTATAAACAAACTATACAAAACACGCCGAAACTTCCGGAGTAAAATATACAAAACGCACCCGCAACAGTGAAAATCACAATAAAATCAATGTTTTACAAGAAATTTGTGCGTAGAGAAGGTAGAGTGCTCTTAAACCCATCCGGCAATCATAGCAACTCCAAATCCGGCAATGATAAGTCCGGCGGTTAGGTGCAATACACGTATATGCTTTTCTTTCCATTGCTGGACGTCTCTTACTTTGCTCAAGCCCAGATAAACAATTCCGGTGATGATAAAGATCGGGGTAACAAAGATCAGATTATACAAGACGAGCATAGGCAAGGTTTGTATAATTTCCATGGGAGACAGCATTCCGCCCAGTATAATGTAAGGGCCAATCGTACAGGGAAGAAGGAACAATGTCACAAATAGCCCGATACCAAAAGCCCCAATAGGAGAAGTGACTTTGCGGATAAGCTTCATAAACCTCGGACGCCAGCTCATAGGCATTTCCGTTGCCAATGTTCCTTCTTTGTAGTTGAAGAAATCTTTGATGTGCAATCCGCCAAGCATCAGTGCCATAACGCCAACCCCCTTATACAAATATGGACGTATGCCCGTGATTGCATTAACCATCTGGAAGGATTTGATAATAAACACACCGTAGATCATATACATGACAAACACAGCCATAGCGAAAGCTAATCCAGACCAAAGAATTTCAGATTTTTTATTGGGGTTATGAGCCATGATAGAAATTAGAATTATCATCAGGACAGCAAATGCACACGGATTTACTGCATCGGCAACAGCTAACGCCACGACTTTTGCAATGGAAATATGATCCATAATCTGATCCCCTTAATATCTTTTTTAATCATGCATTAGAACCCAACCATCAAAGAGGCAGGCTTCTTTAAATTTCACTTTGCTTCCCGAAAGAGGCACGATTGCTTTTTCTTCCTTCTCGCAGTCTTCAGGGACAATGCCTTTAAGTAAGAAATCTTTGATACTGTCGCTTTGCAAAGAAGCACTATCCTTGCGAATAGCAACACGGTCCTTGAACCAGATCTTAGGTTTATAGGGAAGTTTGACCAGTGATAATTCACCAAAGCTCACATGTGTATCACCAAGCAATATATCATTATTTTTATGCAAAGAGATAAGCGTATCAAGTCCTTTAAGTATGGGTGCATTCCCTGACACAATATCTGCTTTTTCCGGTCCGGCTATAATTTGAGGGACAGCCAGACTTGCGCCATAAAGCTTGTTATAATCCATCAAAAACTGGCCATTTACACTGTCACGATAAATCTCGTATTCAAAGATCATGACATCGCCTTTTCTAGGCCGATTTTTTAAAACAACCGGATCGCTGCTAGCACAATGTGGGCAGCCAACTCCTGTGAAATAAATAAGATTCGTCCAACCACTATCTGCCTTTGGTACTGAAAAGGATACTGGCACTGATACTGCCTTTGACACTGGTTCTGACATTGGCTTTGAAGATTTTTTTTCTTCGGCTATGGGAGCTAGCAATTTTTCAGCCCAAGAGGGAGAATCAATGTTCATCCAAACGGCTAAGCCGAGGAACAAGAATACGAAAAAAAGAGTTACATATTTCATGGGTAGAATAAGTCCAAACGGCTATATTTTGTTGCAGGTTTAATGTCTATGTTTATGCCTGTATAAGAGGTTCAAGTCAATAAAGTTTTCAAGATTGCAAGGCTGTTATCTATGGTCATATTGGCGTTTTTAAATGTCAGCAGAATATTTAGTTATTTTATCAGGTGTAATGCGAACCCATTCGGCCAGATGATCCTGAAAAGATAAAGCTCCGGTAATGCGTGTTTCCTCCAAGGCATTAATATATGCATGGCGCATTTGATGTTTCATAGCTTGGGAAAAGCTTTGTTTTGTACGCAAGATTAAATCCAGATGTCCTATAGTTTTGCCATGGATATTATCTGATATCCTTGTGAATAAACCGTCTAATTGTGTTGGTCCGATATGGCTTAGTGTTGTGTCTACAATAAAGCGGGTTTTATGGCCTTTTTTATCATGATTGTTTTCTGTGGATTCCTGCGGCTCATTGCGTGTGTAAATAGCCAATTTATGAATATCATTTTGCCACATAAGAGGAACTGACAAGGCTCGCCATTGTCCAGATATATGTTTTTTATTTATTTGCGATAGACTTGAGAATTCTTGCTCCAGACGCTTGAGTAAATCATTTTTCCCCGTGCGTTTAAGCGTATCTACTATTTTTTCTCCAAGCCAGCTATGCGCATTTCCCATACGCATAGTGCTAATAAAAAGCAATACACAAGCACCAAATTGTGCAGGAGAAGACGCTGAAGGCAATAGAGCATTGAAAACCTGAGCTGCTTGTGTGTTGGATTGATTGAGGCTTTGTTGTATATCTTCCATGATTGGCCAGTTTCCGGGTGTCATGAAGTGAGAGGGATCAAAAGCGTGGACACTAATCGCAGTTGCCGTTGTTGCTGGAGCTGCTCTATTATGCTGAATTTTTGTGGGGTCTGGTATGACATTCATATAAAAAGCAAATTGGCTGCCAACAGGAATATCTTCTATCGGTGTATCCAGCGCATAAAGTTGAGAGCCGATATTTTCAGGATAGAAAATGCGTAATACAGCAAAACCATGTGTTTCCGTGAATCCCTCAAGCTGTGCATGAGCTACTCCTATGCGGGCACTTAAAATGGAGGAGGGGAGCAAAGCATTATGATTTTTATCTGAATTATCTGCGCGATGCGGATTGTAAACAGAGTGGAGATTCCCCGGGTTTTTATTTGTGTTCGCGTTGGTTACTGTATCTGTTTCTGTGCTTTTATCATGAAAATGAATCTGTGCAGGAGAAAAGCTATACACGTTAATTTGTATATGGTGTGTAGAAGAAATAGAGTTATAGTTACCATGTAGCATGGCCTCCATTTTGTGGCTGGATGTGTCTAAACTTGTTTGTTCTACATTGCTAATATCAGGATTATAAGAGATTCGAGTTTCTTCTGACGTAGCAACAAATTGAGCGGCAATATTACGAAAAGGCAAAGCAGAAACATTACTCAATTTTATTGCAGAAATAAGAGGGCTCACATCATATTCCGCTATATTGTTTTGCTCGGAGAGGCTTGTATATCCGGTCTCCAATATAGGAAATGAAAGGTTCTGTGTTATGTTTCCGATGTTCACAGGAAAAGATAAAACGCTATCAATTTGTGACATAAAGGGCTGAGAAAGAGGCTGGTCGCTTTTATAGTGCGTCATGATAAGAGGGATGCCTGATAACATATCTTTCACATGTAACAGGATAGAGGATTCCATCATTTCATGAGTGTCTTGCGTTAAAGTGGTTTGAACAGGCACCGAGCTTGATCTTTGTGTATGCTCGGTTTTTTCATTCTCTCCAATGTTTAATGGACGCAAAACAGCTTTCACCGGTGGTGTACCGGCATCAATACGCAACTCAATATTTTGCCCGTTTTTCAGCCGTGCAGCTTGGTCTGTGTTGATCGTCACATTTCCATGTTGTGTGCTGATAATAACCCGCCCGTCTTGGTTAGTGCTGATGATTTCCCCCTCAAGACTTTGCGTATGCTCAAGGCTTTGCAAATCAGGAGGTAAAGCCAGAATATCAATTTCACCAAGATAAAGCGGACTCAATGCATTGTTTGTTACATTCAGTCCCAAAAGAGTAGCGATATAATCCATGTCACTCATTCAAAAGAGTGTAGCGAAAAAATATCAGGCGTATAGTGAAAAAATGAATTATGCAGAAGCCATGCGGCGCTGGGCATTTTCAACGCTCTTCCAGACAAATTGAGCAATACGCTCAGCATCTTCTGCCGCATCAGCGTTAGGAGAACGAATAAGAATCGGTGTTTGTGTACGTATTGTCTCTTTGACTTTTGTGTCAGCGCGAATAATTCCAGCCATAGGAGGGCTGAGGCGTAAGAAATTTTCACAAGCTTTCAGCAGAGTTTTGTAGGTTTTCTCACCTTCCGATTTGCCAGAGGCCATATTCACAACAATATTAATATTTTTTGACATTCCGGCAGCATTTCCCAATTTGATAAACGCATAAGCATCAGTCAAAGAGGTAGGCTCATCTGTGCTAATAAGAAGCGTTGTGCTCGCTGTTGCAGATAGCATACGCACAGTTCTGTCAACACCGGCTCCAAGATCTGCAATTACAACATCATAATTGCTAGCAACGTCTAAAAGCTGGTCACGCAAAAGGCTTAAGCGTTGGCTGGGCAGGGCAGATAATGAGGCTTGACCGGACCGTCCGGCAATAATATCAAAGCCGCCCTCTTCATACTCCTGAATGACACGATCTAATCCTAAACGGCCACGAATAACATCATTCAAATCCCGTTTTGGCATTAGCCCAAGTTGCACATCAACATTTGCCAGTCCTAAATCACCATCAAATAATAAAACATGTTTGCCCATTTTAGTAAGCGCATGCGCCAGTGTGATAGAAAACCATGTCTTCCCAACGCCGCCTTTACCGCTAGCCACAGCAATAATATTAGCTGCGCGCTGGAAGGAGCTGCCGGAAGATGAAGGCTGTTTTTGCGTAGCGGTATTTCCTGTCATTATCTAGTTCCTGTTTTCTTGGCTTGGTCTTCAAATACCTGATCTTTAAAAGCTTGATTTTCAAAAATCGGGCCTTCAAAAGAATTATGGTCTACTATATCATTTTTTTCCTCGCGGTACAGTCTTGGCATTAATAACTGCGCAAGGGATCTGGGGGAAAGAGGTGTAAGCCCCTGAGCAACTTTGGATGTTATGCTGGCATCAGCAAAACTCAAGTTACCGTAATGTGCCGCAGAGAGCAAGCTGCCAAGACGCCGCGCAATATCTATGCGTGTCGGCATCAAGCTTTTAACACCAAGTGTTGCAAAAACGCGGCCAATTTCTCCAGCTTCATCAGAATCAATACCTGCTGGCAAAACAAGCACAGCTTCCATATCTGTTGCATGCATTAATCGGGCCAATTCTTTAACATCATATTTGCTAAACGGGTTAACTCCTGATGTGTCTATAATAACCTGATCGCAGCGCATACGCTCTTTATTGGCTATAGTGCGCAGAGCTCTGAAGTCCTGCGCAGTATGTAACTTGATCTGAAGAACATCGGTTAGAATTCTAAGCTGTTCAATTCCTCCGGCACGTTTCGTGTCCGTAGAAATAACACTGACATTTAAACCATTCATGATGCTGCGTGTAGCAAGCTTTGCCACAGCCAGAGTTTTCCCGGAACCCGATGGTCCAACCATTATAATTGGTTTTGGATGGCGGCTCGTTGGAAAAGGACTAAACGTGAAAAGCTGTTCCAGTGTGGTTACAAGGGCAACGGCAATATCTTCAAAGCCCATTACGGTAGCGCAGGAAACGATATTATCCATGACATCTTCAGGAACACAATGCCGCAGCATAACTTCGGTGATTTCTTCCGCTACAGCATCAAT
>JAGLKS010000068.1 GCA_023140905.1 Alphaproteobacteria bacterium
AAGCCTGACGGATAATAGCAACTTTAACGCCGCCAATTTTCTTAGCAAGCTTTTCTGCTTCTTTACGATTTTTGTCGTTTTGTTCTTCAATTGCTTTTTTCTGTGCTTCAAAATAAGTGATGTTTTCTTTGCTTGCACGCAAAGCTTTCTTCTGAGGCAACAGGTAGTTACGGGCATAGCCCGGTTTAACACTGACGATTTCGCCAAGTTCACCAAGCCTCTCTACGCGCTCAAGCAAAATGACTTGTGTAGATGATGACATTATCTTTTCTCCAAATATTTACTCTCTGATTACCGGCGACTTTGCGCTTGATCGGTATCATGTTGAACATAAGGCAATAATCCCATGTAACGTGCGCGTTTGATGGCTGTTGCCAATTCGCGTTGTTTTTTCTGGGATACTGCAGTGATACGGCTTGGAATAATTTTTCCACGCTCGGAAATATAACGGCCTAATAATCTAACGTTCTTCCAATCGATTTCGGGTGCATTCGGACCTGTGAATGGACATGTTTTTTTGCGACGGAAAAACGGGCGTTTTACAGTTGGGGCATCAGCAGCAGACATTATGCAACCTCCTTCTTATATGTTCTAGTTGGTCTAACATCATCACGGCCACCTTTATCCATCATAATAGATGGCTTGTCAGACAAGGCTTCTTCGCGGATTGTCAGGTGACGCACAACATCCTCATGAAGACGCATTTGACGTTCCATTTCATGCAAAGCTGATGCAGTGGCATCAAGCTCTAGCAATACATAATGGCCTTTACGGGCTTTGTTGATACGATATGCAAATGATTTCAAGCCCCAAAACTCAGTTTTGTGAACTTTTCCTTCTTGCTCTGTGATGATTTTTACGAAGCCCTCTGTCATTGTTTTGACTTGAGCTTCCGTAAGGTCTTGCCGTGCAATAAACACGGTTTCATAATAAGGCATGTTCGTTTCCTCCTGGGTTAATACCTCCCCTTTATTGGGGAATGGTTTAAGCCGACAAAGCCTTTTTCGTCGGCGAGGGTTTACTAAAGTTGGAAAACTATAGTGATTTTCCCGTCTAAAGCAAGTTTTATTTGTAATTTGGGTAAGGCTATTGACAAAATAGCGGGATATCTTAATGTTCTTCCTTACGAATTCTGGCGTATATACGAACACAAATATCAACAAAAAGGAAAATAGAAACATGGCTGTTGCTTTTGTTTTTCCGGGACAAGGATCACAATTTATCGGTATGGGAAAAGATCTGGCAGAAAGCTATACAGAAGCCAAAGAAACCTTTCAGGAAGTCGATAGCACACTATCACAAAATTTAAGCGGCATGATGTTTGATGGTGAAGCTTCGGATTTGAATATGACCGAAAACACACAGCCTGCTTTAATGGCTGTATCAATGGCCGTTATTAATGTTTTGAAGAAACAATCCGGTCTTGATTTGGCAAAAAAATGTAAATTTGTAGCCGGACATTCTTTAGGCGAATATTCGGCTTTATGCGCTACAGAAGTAAGTTCTCTGGCAGATACGGCCCGGTTATTAAGATTACGCGGGTCTTCTATGCAAGCGGCTGTTCCTGTCGGCGTTGGGGCTATGGCCGCTATTTTAGGATTGGACTTTGATGTCATGGTTAAGATTGTCGAAGCCGCAGCACAAGATCAAGTCTGTACAGCGGCGAATGACAATTCTGATGGGCAGGTTGTTATTAGTGGACATAAAGAAGCTATAGAACGCGCTATTGCTTTAGCGAGCGAACAAGGTGCACGCAAAGCCATAACTTTACCGGTAAGCGCGCCTTTTCATTGTGAGCTTATGGCGCCGGCAGCAAAAAAGATGGCTGCGGCTTTAGCTGAAACAGTGTTTAGCGCACCGCTCGTTCCGGTGGTTGTTAATGTAACGGCTGATGCACAAAGTGATCCTGAAACATTGAAGTCTCTATTGATTGACCAAATTACGGGGGCTGTGCGCTGGCGTGAATCTGTCCTTTATATGCGTAATGAAGGTATTACTGACATGATTGAAATCGGAGCCGGGAAAGTTCTGTGCGGTCTGGCACGTCGGATTGATCGTTCAATTGCTACGCAAAATGTGGGGACACCTGCGGATATTGACGTTCTGATAGAGAAATTAGGTTTGTAGTCTCTGTCTTCTCTGCTGGGGTTAATTGTGTGCCATACATAGGTGGGTTATAATCATTATCTGCTGCATTTACAGGGGTCCATAAGCGTTTTTCTGCAACTTCGATGTTGTCGGCAACATGCATAAGAGCCTCTGATATCTCTGAATTATGCAAAAATTCGCTGTGGGTCATTGCCGCTTCACGAATAACATCAGTTAGCCTTGGCAAATAGAAAAAGTCCATGTCAACCATGCACATGCCATTTGCATCCACTCCCTCCTCTGCCTGTTCTTTGATACTTTGCAGAATATTTAGAAGCTCTGTGCGCCGCTCGCGTGTGCTTCCATCTTTTGTTGTATGAGAAGTTTGCGCCTCAAGGCACATCTTACGCAATTCTTCAAGCATATCAGGAACACTAAATTTCTGCTTATTGGAATAAATGGCCTCACCTTCCATTATCTCCCGGACAGGCGTTAATATTCCCTGAAATGTTTTGTCTTCAATCATAATAGATGGTCTTTCTAACAGACATTCCTGTTGTTCGACTTTCATAGCCGCACATCTAAATTCTTGTCTTAATTGCAGTAGTGAATCCATTTCTTAATTGCTGTTTTTTAACCACTCCACATAAAATCTGTTTTATGCTTTTTGATGTAAACAACCCTTCCCTAGTTACTCACGCTCTCCATGTTATTATGAGCGCCCCACTCTTTTTCTTCCTCTTTACAAGCTCTTTTCTACATGCTTAAACCATATAATAAATGTTTAAAGAAAAGGTTAAAATCATGTTTAAATTTGAAGGTAAGTGCGCTCTTGTAACTGGTGCAACAGGCGGGATTGGTGGAGATATTGCCCGCGCTTTGCATAGACAAGGAGCTGTTATTGCCCTATCGGGAAGAAATGAGGAGAAATTAGAGGCCTTAGCCAAAGAATTAGGTGATAATGTACATATCTTACCAGCTGATTTATCGAGTGAAGAAGGAATTAAAGATCTAGTTAAACGCGCCGATAATGCTATGGGCCAGATTGACATTCTTGTAAATAATGCAGGACTAACACGTGATGGCCTTTCTATGCGGATGAGCGCGGCAGACTGGCAGACTGTATTAGATGTTAATATGACGGCAACTTTTAAGCTTGCACAAGCAGTGCAACGCGGAATGATGAAACGCCGTTTTGGCCGGATTATTAATATTGCATCAATTGTCGGAGTTACAGGCAATCCGGGACAATGTAACTATGTAGCTTCCAAGGCAGGAATGATCGGATGGAGTAAAGCGATGGCTGCTGAAGTTGCTTCTCGCGGGATTACTGTTAACTGCATTGCCCCCGGTTTTATCGATACAGCGATGACAGAAGCATTAACCGATGACCAAAAAGCTAAGATTAATGCTACTATTCCGGCAAGAAAAATGGGCTCCGGCGAAGATATTGCCGCAGCAGCTGTCTTTTTGGCTAGTGAAGAAGCCGCTTATATTACTGGACAAACAATACATGTTAATGGCGGCATGGCTATGATTTAATACTTATCAGTATTTCATCCTATTTGGGAGGGGTTTTGTGACAACATGCCATAAACTAAGTCTTGATGTGCAAGCCCCTTCTGCGCGCAATCGTTTTGATTTGATCTTATTTGATTGTGATGGGACATTGGTCGATAGTGAATATCTCAATATTCTAGCTGTGTCTCAAGTCTTGCAGGATTATGGATTTGGGCAGTATACACAAGAACGGATCATTAAAGAATTCACGGGCTGGCGCTTTTCAGCTATGGTTAAGAAAATCAGAAAAGATACAGATTATGATCTTCCTGAGAATATTACTTGGGAATTTGTTGAACGTGTACGACTATTAGCTCCTGAACATATGAGAAAAATCGATGGCGTTATAGAGATGGTTCGCTCTGCACAAAGCTTTGCAAAGACTTACATTGTTTCAAATGGGCAACGAGACAATGTCTTGGCTTCGCTCGAATTTTCTGATCTTATCCCTCTATTTTCCAAAGATCGCATAATTAATGGAACAATGGCACCACATCCAAAGCCAGCACCTGATTTATTCTTGTTAGCAGCAAGAAAAGCAGGAATAAGCGCAGGGAAAACCTTGGTTATTGAAGATAGTCTAACAGGCGTTATGAGTGGCTTAGCTGCAAAAATGACTGTATGGGGCTTTTGTGGAACACACCATTCCCCCAAAATACAAGAAAAACGGCTTTTGGAATTAGGTGCTGAGAAAGCCTTTCATAATATGAAAGATTTATCTAATGCACTGAGCTACTAGGTGTTTAGTCACGTGTTGCAGTAGTTTCTTTTGCTTAATCTTTTTGTTTGTGTCACTTTAACAAAGTTTGGTAGAAACACACGCTGTTTTGCATTTTTGATCTTGATTTTATATGTGCGGGTGCAGCATTTTTGCTATTGGAATCATATGTTAGGCACAAACAAACCCTCTTCTTATAAGCACAATAATGTACCTAAATCTGAGACGCATCTTTCTTCGGAAGCAGGCTCTAAACAAAACCGCATAAAAGTCCTTGATGGTCTGCGTGCTTTTGCGATTCTTCTGGTTTTGGTGTCTCATAGTACATGGTGTTTTAACGCTCCCATTGTCATTAAGATAGGAGAAGCTGGTTTACACAATTTACTTTACAACGGATGGGTCGGTGTTGATTTATTTTTTGTATTAAGCGGATTTTTGATTACATCACAGCTTTTGCGGAAAACGCTTAGTATCAAGACATTGAAAACTTATGCACTCCGCCGTTTTTTCCGCATTGCCCCAGCTTATTATATTGTCGTTTTTGCTACGCTGATTGTTTATTATTTCATCCCAGACATGTCTCCGAGCACAAATCTGTCTTCTGATATATATAGTTTCGTTAAAGATTGGAGTTTACCTCTTCTCGCGCATTTTGTTTTTTTGCATGATTATCTCGGGCGGGTCCCTTATATTAACGGCTTATTCTGGTCTATCCCTGTTGAGATAAAATTCTACATAATTTTACCCTGCGCATTGTTTTTACTGGCAAACATAAAAAACTCAAAAAACCAGATTATTGCTATTGTTGGACTATATATTTTATATGTTTTGGGAAAAACCATAACTCTTTATTTTCTCTATGATGGGGATTCCGTAGAATATAGCAATTATTTTCTGGCAATAAGAACGCCTTTTCATATGTCATTAGATGGTTTGTTAATTGGCGTTTTATGTGCGTTTTTGTTGAATAATCCATATTTCAAAGCATTAAAATCTCATACCCTTCCAATGAATGTTTTATTTGTCGGTGGGCTACTTCTTTTTGCGGCTAATGCTTTTACACCTCATTTTGTCCAAAGCCATGTTAACTTTTTTGAACAAAGCATTATGCTCCCGCTTTTTGCTCTTAGCTTTGGTCTTATGCTGGTTTCTTTGGTTCGGGGATGTTTTGCCAGTCATTTCTTTGAGAATAAGATTTTGCGGTATTTTGCTTTGATTTCTTATAGTTTGTATCTAGGCCATCTTTTCGTTATTCCTTTGCACGGCACTCTGGAAGATGTGTTAGAACCGCATTTCTCTTCTTCGGTTCTTTGCTGGTTAGTTGTCTTTATTATTTTTATGATCTGCTCTGTGACGCTCGCTTATATTCTTCACAGAACCATTGAGAGACCTTTTCTCGAATGGTCCAGAAAGTGGTTTAAATATCCAGAACACTATCATCAGAAATAAATCGTCATACATTAGGATTTTAAGATGGTTATATAAGTAAAGAGCTTTTATATTATTCGATATGATAAATAGAACCGTTGAACTTTTTAAAGATTATTGTCTGAAACATAGTTTTCGCATAACCACGCCGCGTCTAAGCGTCTATAAAATTGTCCTTGAAGCAAACAAACCTGTTACAGCATATGATGTGTTGGATATCTTAGGTAAAGAAATTAAAAACCCTAAACCGCCGACAGCTTATCGCGCTTTGGATTTTCTGACGCAGCATGGATTTGTTCACCGCATTGAATCTCTAAACGCTTATGTATCGTGCAATGTCAATCACAAACACACAGGCTCGCAATTTATGATTTGCGATCATTGTGGCCAAGTTGAAGAAATTCATTTATGCACTTTTCCGGATAGTTTGGAAGAAAGAATTTCTTCCAAGAATTTTAATCTTTATTATTGGAATATAGAAGTTCACGGATGCTGTTGTGAATGTGCATGCGATAATGATATTCTTAAGTGAAGCCACTATACATCTCTTAATGCTTTCACAGAGAAACCTGCATCTTCAAGTGTTTGAATAATTTCATCGACATGAAGACGATCTCGCGCTTCAATAACAACTTCCAATTCTGCGCGTTTAAGAGAGACTGTCTGCATCATACGTTGATGGATAACCTCAATCACATTAGCCCCTGCACTTCCAATAATGCGCGAAATATCAGATAACTGCCCCGGTGTATCATCAATTTCAAAAATTAGGCGTGTGATACGTCCTTCGCGGATCAGACCACGTAAAATCAAAGTTGACAGCGTGCGCGAGTCTATATTGCCTCCACACAAAACCATTCCAACTTTTTTTCCTTTGAAGTAGTCAATATTTTTCTTGATAACAGCCAGCCCCACGCCTGCTGCCCCTTCTGCTACCAGTTTTTCATCATTGAGCAAATTATATATAGCGATTTCAATTTCACGCTCACTTGCAGTAAAAATCTTATCGACCAGCCCATCAATAATTTTAAAATCTTTTTCAGAAGGCGTTTTAACCGCTATCCCTTCAGCAATTGTTAAATCCCCCCCTGTGAATGGGCGACGCTCTTTCATTGCTAACATAGCGTCAAAGTTCTCGGCTTGCGCCCCAATCACCTCAACATCAGGGTTAATACCTTTAATTGCTGTTGCCACACCAGCAATCATTCCTCCACCACCAATAGGCACAACTACAACATCCAGATCAGGCACTTGCTCCAGCATCTCCAATCCTAGAGTCCCTTGGCCCGCAATAACAACATCATCATCAAAAGGATGGATGAATGTTAAATTCTCTTCTTCTGCTATACGCATAGTTTCGCCAACTGACTCATCAAATCCATTCCCGTAAAGAATAACTTTGGCACCAAAATCTTCGGTACGTTTTATTTTATTGAATGGTGTAAATTTTGGCATAATAATTGTCGATGGAATACCAAGACGTGTTGCATTATATGCTACGCCTTGTGCATGATTCCCTGCACTACATGCAATAACACCTTTCTCCCGCTGTTCATCACTAAGAGATAAAAGCTTGTTTAAAGCACCACGTGCTTTGAAAGAACTTGTGTGCTGTAAATTTTCAAGCTTAAGATAAAGATCAATTCCCAAGTGAAGAGAAAGCCTAGTCGCTTTAACAGTCGGTGTTAATATCACCGCATCCTTGATTTTTTCACGTGCGTTAAGCACATCTTCGTATGTTATGCTCATTGTTCCAGCCTTGTTGGATGAGGCTGCAACGCTACATCCATTTGTAGAAAAAATCAACTATCCGAATAGCCAAATTTCCTTATTCCCGTATTATTCTTAAGTGAAACTATCTATATGCCACATTTGACAATGTAGGAATTATGTCCTATACTCTATCTCATGACTGAGAAAAACAAACATGAAGCAACAACAAGTAAAGAAAAACACCTAATTGGCCAAAAAGTTAGCCAAATATTTCCGTATCTCGACAAACAAACTATACAGATTTTCCGTTTCAAGGGGATTATAGTAGTTTCACTTGAGAACACCGCGATTTACATAACACACGGCTATGCCCCATTTAGAGTTATTGGTAGGCAGAACAGCCTTGACTTTGGCCTAACATTCTTTCAGGCATCCAAAACATTTCTCCAAAATTAATTGTAGGAATTTTCATACCGCATCGGTCATATACATTCCTCATCTGAGAATAATTATCAGACGTAAAAAATTTCATGAGTTTCTTGTTTTCTTTTATTAATTTTTTTACGTTATCCTCAGATGTAGCAGATTTCTTGATGTTTTTCATATACTCTTTGTATCCGTCAATATAACGCTGTGCTTTATCGTTGAATTTTTTAATCCTTCTGATATCTTTATTTGTACAAACGCTCTCTGCATTAGCTGTATTTGAGGTTGATGTGCCATGGCTGTTATTTGAATAGTGCGTCGTATAATCAACTGCTTGAGCATTTTTAATAACGGCACAGCAACTTATAATGCTAATGGCATATAGAAGACTTACAAACATACGCATAAACATAATATTTTTCCTTTAAATTCAACATGTAGAAAGACTACACTGAAGTCCTGTTATTAGCTTAACGTCATTTATGAATTCTTGCACAGATTTAAATGCTTTTTTCTATAAAAACATGCTGGACCACGGAAATTTATGTTATTATGTCTTTGTGAATGTATCGTATCTAACATCCTTTTTACTTACTATGGAACGGTCTAACAAGATCAGAGGATGCTTTTTACTTTCTTTTCATTTTCCCCTTAAGATCATCCCCATTTTATTTTCCAAGTTTTATTCCCTCCCCACATAAGCAGGAGTACCCGAACCATGGCAAAAAAATCAAGGAAAAACCGTAGTAACGTGCCCTATAAAGAAAACATCGTTCATCCTCCCTCTTTCAAGAAAGATGATGGATGGCACCCACTTGATGCCGATATAGATGGACGCAGAGATCAGAAATACGTTAAGAACATTAAACCTCGTTCTGATGGTCAGGCACAGCTTATACAATCGATTGACGAGTATAGCCTAACGCTGGCTATTGGACCGGCGGGAACAGGTAAGACATATCTTGCTATTGCCAGCGCCGTACAGTCTCTGGAAAAAGGCACTGTCGAGCGCATTATTCTCTCTCGCCCGGCAATGGAAGCCGGAGAATCCCTTGGCTTCCTGCCTGGAGACTTACACGAGAAAATGGCTCCCTATTTGCGCCCGCTCTATGACTCATTAGGTGATAGACTTGGTGGCAAGCGCGTACGTCAATTATTGGAAGACGGCACGATTGAGATAGCTCCTATCGGATTTATGCGCGGACGAACTTTGAATAATGCGTTTGTCGTGATTGATGAAGCGCAGAACTGTACGTATGGACAGCTAAAGATGATCCTCTCGCGGCTAGGATGGCACTCCACCATGGTGGTAACAGGTGACCCTGATCAATCCGACTTGCTGGAAGGTATGTCCGGCCTAGCACAAACAGCCGATCGCCTTGATACTCTGGATAATATAGCAGTGTGCCGCCTCGGTCAAAGTGACATCGTCCGTCATCCGCTTGTCGCCGAAATGCTGGGGGTTTTGTAGAGAAGCTAGGGTCAAGACCTAGTCTATTTAGAAGCCCTACGCTTTAGGCTTAACTATAAGGCGCACGGTACTGTCGCGCCAACGACGGAGATTGCCTTTAGCCTCCAGCTTATCATCTTCTACCAAAACGCGGATGCGATTGGCTACGTCTTGGCCGGTAAGGCTTGCTCCCTCAAACTCAGGAGCATCAAAAACTTTGGATATTACCATAGCCGTTTTCTGCCACTCTTTGCCAGCCGCAGATGATAATATGATCTTGTCTATGGTTTCACTGTTCTTGTTCATGGTTTATATGCCTTCGTTTGTACATGGAAGTGCTACACGAAGTTTCGTGGAGATGCAATGTTTGTGATGAATGGTGCGAATTGCTAGCCCCACCAAAACCAGCTGGTAAATACACCCACACCGAATCCCATTAACCCGCCTGAGAATGCACAAACCACATACGCTATGATGAAGGCTGCACCGTCTAGGTTGTTTTGATCTTCTT
>JAGLKS010000069.1 GCA_023140905.1 Alphaproteobacteria bacterium
CCGGCTTTTGTTCCTGCTCTAAAATATCGAGAAGCTCACGCATCCAGCGATATTTTGTTACATCCCGTTTGGTTGGCTGTGCATTTCTTTTATAAGCCCAATGCGCCGCCACCCCAAGTTCAGCCTCGGCGTGCATCTGTCGTGTTCTGATTTGCACTTCGATGCGCTGACGCTTCGGACCCATAATTGTTGTGTGGATTGAGCGATATCCATTCGGCTTTTGCGTAGAAATATAATCTTTAAAACGTCCGGGGACACTATGATATTTGCCGTGAATTGTTCCCAATACCAGATAACATTCCTCTGTCGTATCTACGATGATACGAAATGCCATAATATCAGAAAGCTGTTCAAACGTTACTTTCTTACGCTGCATTTTTTTCCAGATGGAATAACGCGTTTTTTCCCGACCGGTGATATCACACTTAATCCCAGTTTTTTTCATTATCTGATAAAGCTCTTCTATAATAGCGTCAACAACATCATGGCCTTCTTTACGCAAATATGTCAGACGGTTTGTAATACTTTCGCGTGCTTCAGGATTGATTTGCTCAAAACATAAATCTTCTAATTCTTCTTTGATGCGATGAACACCAATACGCTCGGCTAATGGTGCGTATAATTCCAGCGTTTCCAATGATATGCGCCTACGTTTATCAGGCCTCTTAATACCGGTAATCGTGCGCATATTATGCAAGCGGTCTGCTAATTTTACCAAAAGAACACGAATATCCTCAGACATTGCCAGAAGGAGCTTACGGAAATTTTCAGCTTGCTTGCCTTCCAGTGTTTGGCTTTCAATCCGGGTCAACTTGCTTACACCGTTTACCAGCTCTGCTATTGTACCATTAAATTTCTTTTTAATATCTTCGAGCGTAGCATCCGTATCTTCAACTGTATCATGTAATATAGCTGTAACGATTGTGGTTTCATCCATTCTCATTTGCGCAAGGATCTGTGCGACTTCTACCGGATGAGTATAATATGGCTCTCCTGAAGAACGGAACTGTCCATCATGCTTTTCTTTGGCAAAAGAAAAAGCTTTTTCGACCATTGTAAAGTCAAAATTCTGATTATATTCACTAATTATTTGTTTTAGTTTTTCAAGATGAATCATTTAAATACTTGGATATCTATGCCTTGCTGCGCATTACATTTGAAAGCTATCATGATTTGCGACTTTGGAAAACTCAAGAATTTAAGAAATGCCTTTTGTCGAACTTATAGATACTTCACTAAGAATATATTAAGCGTAAACAAAAAGGCCGGATAAAAATCCTGACCTCTTAAAATCATCTTATTATTACAGAAGTAAACTACACTCCGGCAATATCGCCAAGCGTTGGGTTCTCTTTCAAATCGCCTTCTTCATCGCTATGAGCTTCATCAGCAATTTCTTCACCGGCATACACACCGCTGGCACAGGCAGAATCAGCAATATCTGCCCATTCTTTTTCGCCATCCATAAGATCTGTAATTTGCTCTTCCGGGTCTTGAGGCAAAAAGCGCTGATAGCTTTGTATCATTTCTTCTTTTAATTCACTGGTGCTGACTGTCTCACCAGCAATTTCACGTAATGAAATAACTGTGTTTTTGTCGTTATCACGTTCAACAGTCAGAGGTGCGCCTGTTCCAATTTTTCTAGCGCGCTGAGATGCCAACATAACCAACTCAAAACGATTTTCAACGTTATCAATACAATCTTCTACGGTAACACGTGCCATTGACTACAAATCCTGTTTTTATTCTTTTATCCCTAGTATGATTCTGGACTTATAAAACTTTGCGCTTATAATTGCAAGCTGTAATTATATATCCCGCGCATTATAAAATTAGGCATAAAGGTCGCGACGGCGACCTCGTTTCGTTAGAAACGGAGCTTGCGTGGCGTATGAACGCACATAAAAAAGCCTTGACGAAGCTTTCCTCATCGCCATGATGGAAACTATGTTTGAATTGCTTCCAGATAAGAATTGTTCCCTGTGTCCACGGTTGAAATCGTTTATTGACGAGAATCGCGAAAAATTTCCAGATAAATATAACGCGCCTGTTCCCTCTTTTGGCCCGGCAAATGCGCCGCTTTTGATTGTCGGATTAGCGCCGGGACTGCGAGGAGCTAATTTCTCTGGCCGTCCATTTACTGGAGATTATGCCGGAGATTTGCTTTATGCCACACTGCTAAAATTCGGTTTCGCCAAAGGCACATATGAAGCCCGCATTGATGATGGACTTGAAATGATCGGTACACGTATCACGAATGCCGTGAAATGTGTCCCTCCACAAAACAAGCCTACAGGGCCTGAGATCAATACATGCCGCACTTTTCTTGAGCAAGAAATCAAAGATATGCAAACCCGCTCCCTCAAAATTATTATGAGCTTGGGATTGGTCTCACATAATGCGGTGATTAAAGCCACGGGTAACAAGCTCTCGGCTTTCAAATTTACCCACGGCAAAACACATGATTTAGGTGACAAGCTTATCTTGATCGATTGCTATCATTGCTCACGCTATAATACCAACACCCGCCGCCTAACCATAGATATGTTCGAGGATGTCTTTAAGACGATTAAGGATATGCTTTAGAAACCTCTTCTCCTGTTTGCGGATTAAATGATTCACGCCGCAGAATCAGCTTGTTCAGAGCATGAACGTAAGCTTTAGTACTGGCCACAAGCGTATCAACATCTGCACCGGAACCCATAACAGTTTTACCGTTTTCCTCTAAACGCACTTGCACTTCAGCTTGCGCGTCCGTTCCCCCTGTTACAGCCTTAACCTGATAAAGCTCAAGCTTTGCATCAGGATGCAGATAAATCTTGCGCACAGCCTTAAAGATCGCATCAACCGGGCCATTCCCTTCAACCTTCTCGGTTTTTTCTTTCCCTTCAATAGACAGAGTTAGCTCTGCTGTTTGCGGCCCTTTTGTGCCTGCACGAATATCCATAGAGACAAACTGAATAATGTTGTTCTCGCTGACAATCTGATCTTCAACCAAAGCAATCAAATCATCTTCGAACACTTCGCTTTTACGATCTGCCAGTTTTTTGAAACGGTTAAATGCTTCGTTTAAGGCGTTATCTCCCAGATCAAAACCTAGATCTTTTAAACGCTCGCGGAATGCATGACGACCGGAATGCTTGCTCATTACAAGCTTGCTTTCCCGACATCCCACGCTTT
The DNA here is from genome assembly GCA_023140905.1 of Alphaproteobacteria bacterium. Lineage (GTDB taxonomy): Bacteria > Pseudomonadota > Alphaproteobacteria > Micavibrionales > Micavibrionaceae > UBA1672. Next base: position 3,181 of record JAGLKS010000069.1, read on the forward strand.
CAGGAGTCATAATCTCATAGGTATTGGCATTTTTAAGCATACCATCCTGATGAATACCGCTAGCATGAGCAAAAGCGTTTGCTCCGACAATAGCTTTATTTGGCTGCACAGAAAAGCCTGTAATGCTAGAAAGAGTGCGCGAAGCCTTGGCAATACGAGCCGTTTCGATACCGTTTGTATAAGGCATTAAATCATGACGCGTGCGCATAGCCATTACAATTTCTTCAAGAGCCGCATTTCCTGCACGCTCGCCAATACCGTTAATCGTACATTCAATCTGGCGCGCTCCGGCATTTACACCGGCCAGAGAATTAGCTACGCCTACGCCTAAATCATTATGACAATGTGTTGAAATAATTGCTTTATCAATATTAGGCACGCGCTCGAATAACATAGCAATTTGCGCGGCATATTCATCTGGCATAGCATAGCCAACTGTATCGGGAATATTAATTACACGCGCTCCGGCATCAATGGCTATTTCCACAGAACGGCAAAGAAAATCTTCTTCCGTGCGAGAAGCATCCTCTGCGCTCCATTCCACATCATCAGTAAAAGATCGTGCAAAAGTTACGCTATCTTTGATCGCTTCCAATACTGCATCCGGTTCCATTTGCAGTTTATGTTTCATATGCAAAGGAGAAGTTGAGATAAAAGTATGAATACGCCGTGATCTGGCTGGTTCTATTGCTTTTGCAGCAGCTTCAATATCAGCTTCTTTCGCTCGGCAAAGCCCACATACCGTTGCGTTTTTAACAACACCGGCAATTTTGTTAACTGCTTCAAAATCCCCCGGAGAAGCAATCGGGAATCCAGCTTCAATAACATCAA
>JAGLKS010000007.1 GCA_023140905.1 Alphaproteobacteria bacterium
TACTTGATTCTCAAAAAAATTCACTTGCGTAATTCTGTACTATTCTTAAAGTGAAACTACTATAACACTATGATCTTTCGCGTATGTGTAAAGACGAAACAATGAATGAATTTAATCAGGTGTCACATGATTATGGCAGAAGCGAAAGCGTTAGAAACACTTAGCGATATCCGATGTAAGATCGACCGCATCGATGATAAGGTGCATGATCTTTTGATGGATCGTGCCTCATTGGTGTCTTCGGTTGCTCAGGCTAAACGCGGTGATGGTATGCAAATTGTCCAACCAGCCCGTGAGGCGCGGTTAATGCGCCGTTTGATGAAGCGCCATAAAGAGCCCTTGCCCCGACGCACGATTATCTGTATCTGGCGCGAGTTGATAAGCTCTGTTTCTCTTTTACAGACGGGTTTAAGAGTTGTTGTTGCAGATGGAAAAGGTTTCGAGCGCTGGGATATGGCCAAGAACTACTTTGGCAGTTCTTTACCGATGCGTTCGGTGGGTGGGTTACAAAATGCACTGAGTGAGGTGACTAAAGGACCTGCGGATTTTGTCGTGATGCCATGGCCGGAGATGGAAGAGGAGAATCCTTGGTGGGCAAGCCTGTTTCATCGTCAGGGTGATGAATCGCTCTCCATTATTTGTGCACTGCCTTATGATAAAACCGAAGCGCTGCAAACCTCTGAAGTAGCCGATAAGGCCGTGGTGGTTTCTAAAATATCTTTTATGGATTCTGATAATGATAATAGCTTTATCGGCTTGGAACTGGATGCAGATGTAAGCCGAGCCAGTATCAGTGAACACGCAAAAGCAGCCAAATTTGATTTAATTAACATGTATAGTGCTCCTTCGGCGCATAATAAAGAGATCAAAAACCATTTGTTGCTTGTAAAAGGATATGTTGGACAAAGCAGTAACAAAGCATATGAATTTGTTAAACGTTTTGGTAAAGCATGCCATCATTACTATGCTCTTGGCGGTTATCCGGTGATACCGGATAGTGAAGATTAGATATAAAAGCCGTGCCTAGGCGATAAACAGACAGAATTTCCAAAAGATTTAAATGCAAAAAGAATTATGAGGCATAGTACTCATAAGGCTATAGAAGGATTAATGTTATGACTATAGAAACAATTACAATTATTGGTATGGGCCTGATAGGGTCCTCTTTGGCAAGACGGATTAAAGAATCAGGGCTGGCAAGCAAAGTGATTGCCGCTGATTATGATAGAGATGTATGCGATAAAGTTGTAGAGCTTGGCATTGCTGATGAGGTTACCGATAAGCTTGAACTAAGCGTTGAAGAAGCCAATATGGTTATTATGGCTGTTCCGGTTGGCGTTATGGGTAAAGTTGCTCAAAGAGTCATTCCATATATGAAAGATGGGGCTATTTTAAGTGATACTGGTTCAGTTAAAGCTGCTGTGGCAGAGGATATTAAGTCCTTTTGTCGCTCTGGCATCCATTTTGTGCCCGCTCATCCTATTGCCGGAACTGAGTTCTCCGGCCCGGAATCCGGGTTTTCAACGCTATTTGAGGGGCGTTGGTGCATTTTAACGCCATTGCCTGATGTGAGTGTTAAAGCTGTGGAAGATGTGACACGCTTGTGGGAAGGGTGTGGCTCTATGGTGGAGATCATGGATATTAAACATCATGATTTAGTATTGGGAATCACCTCGCATTTACCGCATTTGATAGCTTATACAATTGTTGGAACAGCTAATGAGCTGGAAGAGGATATCAAATCGGAAGTTATTAAATACTCTGCTAGTGGTTTTAGAGATTTCACCCGGATTGCGTCATCTGATCCGACAATGTGGCGGGATGTATTTCTGAACAATAAAGAAGCTGTGTTGGAAATATTGCAGCGTTTTAATGAAGATCTTACAGCTATGCAACGTGCAATACGGAAAGGTGACGGAGAATATCTTTATCGACGCTTTGGAGAAACACGCGCAATCCGTAAAGCGATTATAGATATCCGACAAGAGTAGTGAAACTAAGGTAAAGCAAATCACTACACCTAATTTTACGGGAAGTCATAAATATGCACAGGACCGAGGAAAAGGCTGTTTCCTTGTGTAGTCACGTTTGTATGGATTTCGTCTTCTATTGTAAAAGCTTGCAGGACAATAGAGGCTATCATCGCCGGTTTCTGATCGACGATTTTACGTTGTACTAATTCCAGCAGGAATGGGCTGTAGTTTTTAATCACAATATCCATGTTGATTTGTGGAGCGGCAGAGGGATTGTTGGGAGCTTTAATTATTCCAGATAAAGTTACACTGCTTTCTTCGCGTTTGAGTTGTGTATTTTCGATGTCCAGAGTATTTTCCCATAGTTTGAAAGAGCCATTCAGGGAATCAAACTCAATCGAATCTTGTGTATAAATTGGGGTAACACTGATGTTTTCTGTTTGGAACATAATGGGTTTGTTTGGGAAGGGCCATGATGCAGTATGGATATTCCTGACTTCAAGCATGCCTTCTTGTGTCTGGATATTAAAAGATGGCAAGGCCGCATGCAGTTTCCCCGGATAGCCATATATGCGAAGATGTGAGCTGTTTATTTTGGCTGCATTATTATTTAGGCGCGTGTCCTCAATCCAGTTGATATAAGCGGTTTTAACTATATGAGCGCTGTAAAACCAATAAGTGCTGTAGATGGTAAATAAGGTGAGTATGGAAATAATCAAGATGCGTAAAAAGGACTGGCGCGATTGTTTTTTATGCAGAGCTTCATAAGCTTCATTCATTAAAGCATTTGATTTTTCTTCAACAACGTCTTCGATTTGTTTCAATGTTTGTTTTGCAGGGCGGTCTTTGGATGGTTCAATGGCTGGCAGGAATTCAAAGATTACACAGCCGGGTTTTCTGCACCACTTGCCTTTAGGATAATAAACTCCGGCATTTGTAGCCATGGGAATGATGGGCAGATTTGTGATGTTTTGAATGCGTGTCACTCCCATCTTATAGGGTTTTTCATCTGTGCCTGTACCAGGGGAAACACGTGTTCCTTGTGGAAAAATAATAATAGGTCGTTTTTGTGCTGTAACGCGTAACGCACTTTCTTTTATCGATTTTATAGCTGCTTTGGGAGAACTGCGGTCAATGGCAATAACATCGCTTTTTTCCAGATATTTCCCCCATAAAGGGATATTAAGAAGCTCTTTTTTTAATACAGGAGCTGGATTTTTGAATAAAAAGTGCAGCTTTAATGTTTCATAAGTTGATTGATGTTTAGCTGCAACGATATAAGGCGGGTCTTGGGGAAGGTTCTTAGCACCTCGAATTTCGTAAGTCAGGCCAAGGATGTATTTTTCCAGGAAAAAATTTATGTGTAAGTATAAATGAATAATTTTCATCATTAATTTGTGCGGAACAAGCAACACGGGCAGTAAGATGATGCAAAATAATGTGGATATTATATAAAAGCACAGATTAAAAGCACTGGCACGCAGGAACCAATAACATGTCTTTGCAGATCGAATCGGCATTTGTCGTGGAGTTGGTGTTGAAGTCTTGGTGGTTGTTACGCTAGTTATTGTACTCATGCAGGTTGCTCCCGTGCATATAAGGTTAGAAAAGCCAGACGGAAAAGGACTTTATTATATTCATCAAAGGTCAGATTTAGATATTTTAGTAACCTTGTATTATGGAGGTCTTGGCTTTGTGTGATTGGATTAATAATGATTCCTACATCTTCTTTGTCCAGAATAGATGTAAATTCCAGCATAGCGCGTGGCATATGATAGGCTGAGGTTACGAGGCGAATTGTTTTAATATTATTGGTTTCTATCCATTTATTGACTTCTTGTGCATTACCAATTGTTGTGGCTGCATCACGTCCAAGAGTGATACAGCATTCGGGCAAGGGTTTTTCTCCGTGCCACATGGCTTTGATGTCTTCATCTGTCACCAGATTATGCACGCCGCTGATAAAGAGTTGTGGTGCCATTTCATTCGCGTAAAGCTCTAATCCTTTGCCGATGCGCAAATGCCCTCCTGTCAAAACAATAATAGCGTCTGTCTTTCCCACTGGATTGGCTGGTTTGAGTGTCTGAACATGAAACATAAAAGCTCCGTATCCGCAGGACCAAATAGTGAGGATCAGGAATAATGTATAGATCAGAATTTTTTTAACTGTCTTTACGATTGTCATGATGTCTTGTATTTTACGGCATTTTTGCAAGATTGCGCAAGACTGTTAGTTGTGAAGTTGCAACAGCTACGATGCAAACAAGTATGGGAACGGCGCATAAAATGACAATACCCCATGCGCCGATGTGAATAACGGGGATTAAATCTGTGCCGCTATGGCTGGAAAGCAGTGTAAGAGCGTAGGTGACGACTAATCCTGCTGCTGTTCCGATAACGCCACCTTTAAACGACAATGCAATAGCATGGCCGCGAAATTGTTCTGCAATATAATTATCGCGTGCGCCCATATGGTGCAGAAGTTCAACTTCATTATGGTGTAAGGCTAAGCGTGTGCGCACAGCATAAGCAATAGCAATCACAGTAATAAAGCCGATAATTATGGTTATAATGAGTGCTAGTGTTTGTAAAGTTTTGGTAAAATGGATGAGATCCGAGAGCCATTCACGGTGGGTTTCCAGTTGGGCATAGCGTGAGGTTTTCTCAATGTCTTTGGTGAAAGCTTGTAGGCCGTCTTCATCTATATTTTGTAACTCCACGGCGATAAGGCCGGGAAGTGGTATGTCTTTCATGTTCATGCTGTCCCCTAGCCACGGTGAGAGGAGTTCTTGTATATCTTCATAACCCAGAACGTCAGCAGATTTTACGTCAGGATGTTTAGAAAGCATTTTGTATAGTTCAAGGGTTTCTTGTCCAATGGTTTCTTGTGAGAGAATATGACCTTCTTTTGTCTCAACAGATATTTCTACAGTGACTTTGTTTTCAAGTCCTGATGACCAGCGATTTGTCATGGTATCCATGGCTATGGTCCCGCTTATCGATAGAACAGCTAGGAAGCTCATTAAGGCAATGAGCAGGACAAGAAAATGTGTGTCCTCATTTTTATCTAAAGGAAGATCGTAGTTTTTTCTCTTTAGCGGATTGTGTTTGTTTAATCTGTTTATGACGCTTTTAATATGGTTTGATATTGATGTAAAAGCGAATGAAGGCAGTCGGCTTTGAACATGTTGCAAAAGTCTATGAGGTTTTTGCCAGATCTTATTATGTATCATTTTAGAAAACATGGCGGATCTTTTTCTTTATGTGCAATGCGGGATTATCTTGTTTAACCGAGCCATCTACAAGGCGCAGGCAAGGATGACCAAATTGTTCGATAATATTAGGGTTGTGCGTGGCAATAACAATTGTAGTGCCCATACGGTTGAGTTGTTCAAACAATCCCATTAAGCGAAAACCAATTTGATCGTCAAGGTTTCCGGTCGGTTCATCAGCAAGCAAGAGTTTGGGTTGTGCTATAATAGCGCGGGCTATGGCAACACGTTGTTGTTGTCCTCCTGAAAGTGTTTCGGGCCGGTTGTTTTTTTGATCTCCCAGTCCCACCCAATCGAGGAGTTCGCTTACATGGCTCTGGATTTCATTATTCGGGCGTCCTGAAATACGCAAAGGAAGGGCTACGTTATCAAAAGCAGAAAGATGGGGCAGCAGACGGAAATCTTGAAACACAACACCTATGTTTTGACGTAGAGTGCACATCTCTTTCCGGCTGGCTTTGTTGATGTTTTGGCCGAATATTGTGATTTTTCCCTGTGTGGGGATATTTCCCAAGAACAGTAAGTTAATCAAAGACGTTTTACCGGCACCACTTGGCCCGGTTAAAAAATGGTAAGACCCACGTTTTAAGGTAAAATTCATGTCGTGAAGAATATCACGGCCATGTGGATTATAGCGAAAATGAACATTTTTAAAGCGGATCACTGTGTTTACTCTAATTCGTAATATAAATGGATTTTATTATTTCTTTCCTGCATTGCTTTGCAATCGCTCGCGTGGCTTTTGTTTATCAAGCATATACTGGATGGTCTGTGTTCTTTTATAGGAATTAGTTATAGCCGTCGCGGCTTTTAGGGCATCTTCATATAAGCCTTTATCAGATAAGATACGTGAAGTCGTTTCATAAGCTTTATTCCTATAAGAAGTGGTTTTGATGTTTTTTATACTGGTGTTAGCGGCGTTGAAGTCTCCACGCTCAGCTTGTATCTCCGCGGTTTCTCCATAAGCTTTGTTTCGAAGGGCGATGTTTTTCATCTCAGCGCAAGTCTTCCATGCACCTTCATCGTCTTTGGCAAAAGCTTGTGCCATAGCAATATAGGTCAGGGCTATACCATGTGAAGGGGGATGTTGGATGTTTTCGGCTTTTATACGCAAAATAGAAAATTTCTTATTCAGTTCTTCGATTGGATAATTATGAGCGGCTAGCATCATACCAATGCCACGGATGGTCATAGCGCGTGTATCAGGTGTTTCTATTTTTTCGATCAAGGAAACGGCTTTGTCAAATATTCCATCGAAAGCTAGAGTTTTGGCTGTTTCACGATAAGTCTGGTCTCTCCAGCTTGTCTTTTCAATATTTGCTGCAAGCGTGATTATTTCGTCTATCAAGCAGTTGCGCTGTATGGATGAGCAGGGCTTTTCCTGTTGCTCAGTGGTTTGGGCGTGGCTGGTTGTTTGTGGGAAAAAGAATACAATCGTGCCGATAAGACTTAGAAAAAATAAGAAAAAGGGTAAAAATGATTTTGCTTTATGGTCCATATCAAATATCCTGCATATGTGTATGTGCTTGTTCGTGGTGGACGTCTTATAATCATTACTAAAATCGTAGCAAAAAGAGAAGAACCTAAGTTACAATGATTCTCACTTGTCCCAATTGTTATTGTCAATTTAAGATCGGAATAGCCGTCTTCGGGCGTGAGGCGCGTCATGTTAAGTGTACGTCCTGTGGAGAAGTCTGGAAGCAGGACCCGACTTTAGACGATTATAGTGAGGAAATTTCCGAGGAGTTGAAGAAAAATCCGTCTCAGAAACAAGATATTTTTGAGACAGAAGAATCTGAAATTGCGCAAACAATTGAAGACGAGACAACAACAGAAGACTTTATACAAGGTAGCAAGACACGTGTTGAAGCTTTTGAGCGCAACGAAGGCCGCCGTTTGGCGCAATATGTCGGGGGTGGTATATTTCTTATCATACTAGCGTATTTACTCTTAGTGAGTTCTTCTATGATGCAGTCGCATCCAGCGATGCAAGGGTTTTACAAGTTTTTCGGCATTCATATGAAGCTGCCAGATACATGGTCGCTTATGTTTGAAGACGTAAAGGCTGAGCGTAGAGAAAGTTCTGTGAATGTGAGTGGGCGGATTGTTAATTTGTCTAGTCAGAAATGGGCATTGCCAATGATTGAAATTACTGTATTTCGCCCAACAGCAGATATGAATCAGAGCGGACTGCATGGTACTCACAAGGGGAAATATGAGGAGATTATTGCGCAATGGGTAGAAACTCCGCCTGAGCCAATACTTGATGTAGAAATGGAAACACAATTTTCTTATGAACGGCATGTGTCTATAGCCAAAGTTGATTCCGGCTATGAGAAGGTTAGTAATGCGCCGGATGAAAATCATGCAGAGCAAGGGCATGATGCAAATGTGCCTGTTGCTTCTGATGATGCACATAGCAAGAGCGTCGTGGTTAATGATGAAGGTGGGGCAAATACAGATCAAAATGATACGCATATGGTGCGTGTGCGCTTTGTTGTCTGGCCTCATCCTGAAAAAGAAAGCACAGAGGTGCATAGTGAGGTTATTCATGAGACTGAAACTACTACATCTTTAAAATTGTCGAAGTAGGCGGCGGTAATATTCCAGCTCTTCACGGGAGCGTGATCGATCACCAGAGCGTTGGCGCAATTGCCGGATAATATTATCAACCTGTTTTTTTTGAGTCTCATCAGGAATTTTGATTTCCGAATCTGGGTCTTGTCCATAGGGTCGTCCTAATGGATCATATTTCTGATTTGAGCCGCTCATAGCTATACCAACCATTTGCTGCATACGTTGGCGGAATTGCTTGGTCAGGGATTTTTGCGCTTCTTTGAGGTAATCTACAGCGTTGTTCTGGTATGGCAGTGATTGTATCGGGTGATTCTCTCCCAGCTCTTGAGATGAACCGCGCATTTCTTGTTCTGCTTTGCCCATGTTTTCCGGCACTTTATCCAGTTTTTCGGCTGCTTCCATCATAAGCTGGCCCAGAATATAGCGTAGAGCCTCTTGTTCGACTTTATTTTCACTCGTGTCTATTTGTAGCTGTTCTACGGTATTTTCTGCTATATCGGAGGAAGAGCGAGATTGCCTTGTTGTTTGTGGTTTTGGTGCAGGGGGGACGCTATCTATACCAAAATCCTTTAACATTTGTTCTAAAGAAGGCAAATCACTATGTGTGATAGAAGATGGTATTTGTTTGTCTTGGGTGAGGTTTTCATCTTGTAAATCATTACCATTTAGTGATTCTATCTGACTTTGTTTTTCGGCATGTTCTTCAGTTTGTTTAATAAGTTCTTCTTGCCGTTGGATGAGTTGTTGCAGTTCATTAACACCTTGACGCATCATTTGCATATCATTGGGGAGTAATGCGGTTTTGCTTGGATCAATCATTTCCATCATGCGCTGAAGCTGAGACATAAGTTCTTGTGTTTTTTGTTTGTTGCCATCTCGCATGGCTTGTTCAATCTGAGCCATTATTTCCGCTAATGTGTTTGGTGTGATGAGTGTGCCGAAATCTTCGGGACTCATAAGAGGCATATCTTCTCCTTGAACCATACGTTTTTGCATATCACGGCGTAACTCGGTGAAGTAATTTGCCATTTTCTTGCGTAAGTTTTCCATGAGATCCTGAATTTCCTGATTATTTACATTAGGATCGCGCATGGCATTTTCTAAAACACGCTGGGCTTCACGTAATTCGCGCAAAGCTATGGAGACATTGCCGTCTTCGATCGATAAGGCTGTAATCCAAAGCAGATTGATAACATCGTACGCAGCTTTAAGTCTTTGCTGTTCGGGCTTGTCGTCATTGTGGTAAAGGCGTGAGCTGGCTGTGCGGATGGATAGGAAGATAACAAGATTGTTCTGGAAATAATCAGGGGCGGAAAGTAAGGTTTCAAGATTACTGGCAATGTCTTCAAACGAGGTTTTATAATGCCAGGCTAGCTCTTTGCGCATAGCAATTAGAGCTTTTGCCATAGGGTGTTTAAATTCTCGTTCAGGTATAACCACTTTGATTTTATCAAGTGTAGTGCTTTGTCCTTTATGGTCTGTGGCTGTGAATTCGAATGTGACAGGCAATCCTGCCCAACTATGCCACGTCATATCATATACAGGTGCGATCTTAAACGCATTATCAGGTTGGGACATAATCAAGCGGGTTTCTTGTGCGTCTTGACCTAAAGGAGCATCTTTTTGCGCAATCATTTCCTCATCAAGGCTCATGGTCATGTGTAAATTTTTAACGCCGTAATCATCTTTGACAATAAGGGGAAAGCGTATTTGTCCATTATCTAAAAGATCATAAGCAGAAGGAAGTACGGAAGTTGTATCATCTGTGACTATTTCCTCGTCGTTGCCTTCTTCTTGTATTTGTCCTTCTCCTTCTGCAACAGCTATTTGTGTCTCTTTATTTCCAGTATCACTGCTGATTTCAGGCGGTGTATCAACAATGTAATTATAGGGCCAACTGGCGCGTGGAAGAAGTGCTTGAGTAATGCTTATTTTTGTTCCCGGCGTGATAATTCCTTCTGCTCCGTATAAGCCATCTTCCATATAGGTGAGCTGGATGTTGTTTTCCCCCATACGCAAGTGTGGAGAAAATATGCACCCCAATGGGCTACGCATACGGATATGATATGTACTTACTTCCGGGATATTGAGAGTGTCTTTGTAATGTCCAGTACCGGAAAGGTGTATTTGCGGTAGCTGAGTATAATCCGGTGGTTTAATCCATAAGTCAGTGTTTTGTTTTTTTGCCAAGGTGAAAGAAGGTGTTATCGGGACTAGGCCGTTTTGTAAGCGTTCTTTCCAGTTATGTCCGGCAAATAGCAGACCTGCGGCGAATATCAATAAAATAATAAAGCGCAGAGCGTATGGATCTTGTTCAGATAAGCGTGGCTGAGGAAATGGAACGCGCAATTTTTTGAGCTTGAACAGGCCATCGCGTTGGGCTTTATGCCAAAGTAGACGGGTGGTGATTATATTGGGATTGGCTAGCTGATCTTCGATAAGGGCTATATGTCCTTGTCCCAGTGGGCTGTGTGCTTCCATTCGCTTGTCTACATTTTTTTTATCAGGAAGCTGGAAGGCTAGCGTGTCTTTGCGGATAAGAAAGGTTAGGCCTGCTATAAAAACTATAAGCGTAAGAACAGAGGCCACGATTCCCAGAAAAGCCGGGAGAGCCAGCATCCATAATCCGGCAAATAGCAAGCACCAAAAGACGGGTCTCCATGTGTGATGGATAATATTTTCCAGTGTCAGAACAAGAAAAGTCCCCCGGCGTTTTCGTTTCAGGAACAATAAAAAGGGACGGTATCTATTATCAAGAGGATCAATCATTGCAGGCGATAGACTACACCGTTTTTGATATAAGCCCAAGAGGGAAGAAATACGAATTTTATAGCTTTCTGCATTTCTTTTTCCACGACCGCTTATAACCAGTCGGGAATAGTTTCGCGTTCCATCATCTCTTCGATTGTTTGAGCTTTATTGATGACAGCGACATTGTCCCCATCAACCATAATTTCTACCGGTAAAGGGCTGGAATTGTAGTTAGAAGCCATAGAAAAACCATAGGCACCGGCAGACATTAAAGCGACAATATCGCCAGATGTGACGTTACTGCATTCGCGGTTTTTGGCAAAAATATCTCCACTTTCGCAGATAGGGCCGACAATATCATAGGTTTGAGTGGGAGAGCTATTTTCTTTGATTGGTTTAATCGCGTGATATGAATCATACAAAGCCGGGCGGATTAGGTCATTCATTCCTGCATCCAAAACCATAAATTTCCGTGAGGGGGTTGTTTTTATGTATTCCACCCGCGAAAGTAATATTCCCGCATTGCCGACCATATAACGGCCTGGCTCCATCTGGATTTGTACACCTAGCGGCGCAATAATATCTCTGACCCAGCCTGCATAATCATCGAAGTCTAGCAAGGTTTCATTATTGTAGATAATAGGAAAGCCACCGCCAATATCCATGTGCGTGACTTTAAATCCTTGTGCTCGCAGGGTTTTTGTCATTTCGGATAGTTTTTCAAAGCCGGGTTTAAAAGTCTCAGCTTGTGAAACTTGGGAACCAATATGCATGGATAATCCTACCGGATTCAGGTTGTGCATATCTTGCGTAGCGAGTTTATATAGTGCTAGAACATCTTCAGCACTATTGCCGAATTTATCTTCTTTGCGCCCGGTTGAAATTTTGTTGTGGCCGCCACCGCTGATATCTGGATTAAGGCGAAAAGCTATTTGTGCTTTCTTTCCTAATTCTCTGGCAATTGTGTTTATCATCTCCATCTCGTCGGATGCTTCAACGTTAAACTGTAAAATACCGGCTTTCAGACAGGCTCTAATCTCAGATGCATTTTTCCCAAAGCTTGTTGAGATAATCGTATTGCCGTTGAAACCTGCTTTTATGCTGCGTACAAGCTCTCCTTGCGAGACAATTTCCAAGCCACTACCCAGATCTTTGAGGAGTTTTAAGATTGCGATATTTGAATTTGCTTTACATGCATAACATAATAGCGGTTTGTTGTTTTTTGGCAGGGCGTGCTTTAAGGCGTTTTCAAGGGCTTTATACTGTTTGCGGATAACAGAGGCGCTATAGACATAGCAGGGAGTGCCGTAATTTTCGGCAATATCGCTTAGAGCTACATTATCCGCACACATAGCACCATTATGGCTATAGAACCCGGTTTGATGCCCAGTTTGATGAGTGTTCGTCATGTTGTATTAAATCCTGAT
>JAGLKS010000070.1 GCA_023140905.1 Alphaproteobacteria bacterium
TCATAATTCTATGGATGCATGGATTGAGCGGGCGTGGGATCTTGTTCGCAAGGATCTGGAGAAGAAATAAAAGTCACTGGAATATCAATATGTGTTGATAGGTAGGGGATAGACAAGATTTTTGCCACGGCAAAGATTAACCTTTTGCATGCTTTGATATTCCTTTATCATAAAGTTTGAATATAATTAATAAGCCCTGACCTTGGAAGCATAAGTAGAGGAGCCGATAATGGAAAACGCCAATTCTTCTTCTGATGACGTTCGTTATGATAAGCAAAAAAACCAGCATTATTCTAAGGAAATGAAAGGGCCGAGTTCTTCATATCACTATACGGTTATTACCGAAAAAACTTTATTTGATGTGTTAGGCGAGATTTGGCGAGCTAAATATATTATGGCAGGATTTTCTATTCTTGCAGCGTTATTGGCTTTTGTCTTTATGAGTATAAGCCAGCGTTACTATCAAGCCGAGATGATTGTAGCACCAGCTAACCCTCTAGGCATGATGACAATTTCCGGCGCTGAGCAGGGGATGGAAGGTACAATGAATGCCAATGTTTCCGCTACAAGGCAAGGTGGAGATGCATTTACAATCTTTGAGGCTATTTATAATGGAGCGTCTGTAGCATCGTTTTTAGCGAAGGATGAGGCGTTTCTGAAAAAACTGGGTGAGGATCGCTGGAATATTTTTTCCGAAGCCAAGACAAATTGGGACGCACAAACTATATCGGACTATTTGTCGAGACACGTACATATAGAACCGGTTAATGGGATGTCTTCACTTCGTCGTTTGAGTTATATGCATCCAGATAAAAAATTTGCATCAGAGCTTTTAGGTCGTATTCATCGTATTGCAGATGAAATTATTCGCGCACGAATTTTGGTACAGACAAACCAAAGGATTACATATCTTAATAAAGCGCTAGCAAAGACGAACAACCCTGACCATAAACGCTCACTGGCTCGGCTGCTTATGGAACAGGAACGTCTAAAAATGATGGTGTCTCTTAATCAGGCATACGCTGCCTCTATCGTAGAGCCTGCTTACGTCTCAGTACGTACGTGTTGGCCAGACCCTTACGTTATATATGCTGTATTCATTCTCGTTTCTATGGTTATTGGTTACATTGTTGCAACGGTTCTCACAAGAAGAACAGCTTAATAGAGCTTTTGTTGGGAATGTTGACCTTGTGTATGACTAAGACAAGTACAGACACCTTATCCATAGGGTGTGCATATTTATAAATGTATAATATCAAGACGAGAATAGTATAAAGCCCCATTAATAAGAAAATACAAATTGATAACATGTGTTATATCCTTAGCTTTTCCGGTAGTTTTACGACATACTATGACCAGAGATAGCCGTTTAACGTATTTTAACAAATATTTCTTTTCTTTCTTTATAAGTTTTCCACTTATTTACCCCATGATTGGCACGCATAATACAATAAAAGCGTACAGTAAAGGACGCCAGTCCTATTTCCGCGAATTCTTTGGTAAAAAGAGACTCTGTTTAACTGTTTTCAGAATGTAACAATAAAAATATTTTTATAATTTAGAAACTTCGAAAAAACTTGATGCTATTTTAGTGATTTTTCGACTAAAAATGTAGAAAGTTTTTTGTGAAAAAGGAACACAAATTTTTGAACAAACTACCTATAACAGTTTTAGTCATTACTAAAAACGAGGAGCAAAAACTTGCTCGTTGTTTGGAGTCTGTATCAGACTTTTCTGAAGTAATAGTAATAGATTCCCAGAGTACAGATTTAACCAAAAAGATAGCCAAAAAATATAACGCAAAGGTTGTTGATTTTGTATGGAATAATTCCTACCCAAAGAAAAGGCAGTGGTGCATAGATACCCAAAATATAGGCCATGATTGGATATTGTGGCTTGATGCTGATGAAGTCGTTACAGCTGAGTTTATTGGGGAAATATCAGTGATGTCCAATAATAGCCTGCCATTTTGTGGCTATTTTGTTAAAGGGCAATATGTTTGGAATAAGACAGTGCTAAAACACGGGCTGCAAAATAACAAGCTCGTTGTTTATAATAAATCTATGATTGCATTTCCTGTAGTGGATGATCTTGATGTTGGTGGCATGGGGGAAATTGAGGGGCATTTTCAGCCAATAAGAAAAGAAGGGTATGAGGATAAGCGAATTGGACAAATAAACAGCCCAATTTTGCATTATGCTTATGAAGATGAAATGGCTTGGAAAACGCGTCACGAAGGTTATGCGCATTGGGAAGCTTGTATGATTTTACGTGATGCTTATCCTAAAGACCCTGTTTTTTGGCGTGAAGCTCTGAAAAAAATAACAAGGAAAAGTGGCTTAAAGCCTATGCTTATTTTTATTTATTCTTATATAGTTAAGCTTGGGTTTTTAGATGGAAAGGCGGGGTTGGCATTTGCTTTAAGCCGGAAAACTTACTGTGACATGGTTCTGAAAGAACTGCGTTTGCTTAAGGGTAGGGCCTGTTAATTATGTATGATTCTGTTTAAATTTAAACCCGTTAGGGTGCGGGGCTGTTTTACTCTTGTTAAACGAAGTCATTAAGGCGAGTTTATTGAATCTTTTTTGTTCTCGCTAACTGGATTCCTGCGGGTTTCAGTAACTTATAAACCCATGGAATATTTGTTTTTAAATACCATGAGAATGTCTGTACGCATAAAATCCATAGATTTATAGCAGTAGGAACCATTCCCAGTGTTTCGCGGATAATGTATTGTTCTTTGCGGCCTTTCCACGCATTTTTCTGTGATATTCCGTCTTTCTCAAAGATGCAAATAGGTGCGTTGATATATTCTATTTCTTTGCATTCCCGTAAAAAACGGGTGGTAAAGTCATAATCTGAAGCAATTGAATAACGTAAGCTGTAGCGTAGTTCTAAATCTCGTATCGTATGACGGCGATAGAGCATAGCTTGATGATGCGTAAACATTCCCCATTGAATATCCTCATGTGTGCGTGCGAGCTTAGTAACTGGATTTCTGCCGTTTTCTAGTTCTTCGAAGGCATCACCATAGACAAAATCAGGTGCTTTGGAACGTGTTAATACGTGAGAGATAGTCTCTAATGTTTGCGGCGTGGCTAAAGCATCTCCTGCATTCAGGAAAAGAAGATAATGTCCGCGTGCTATGTCAATACCGCAATTCATAGCATCGTAAATACCATCATCTTTTTGGCTAATAAATCGAAAAGAATTTATGTTTGCACGTGTGTCACTGCGTTTCCGGCGCAGAAAATCCACAGTTTCATCATTAGATCCACCGTCTATAACCAGCCATTCGAAATCAGTAAAGCCCTGTTCTTCCAATGAATTATAAGTTTTTGTTAGCCCCGTGTAATTGTCGAGTGTTACCGTAATGACACTCAATAACGGAAAGTGCTGGTTGTTGTAAAAAGATTCTGTTATTTGATGTGATTTGCTCATAAAAGAAATTAAACCATTAATCGCGAATATCGTCAATAAAGACAGCTGTAACAGCAAGATTGCTTAGGATTTGGGCAATTTCTCTGGCACCGTCAATGAAGCTGAATGGTGCTGGATCTCGTGGTACGACAATAGTAGAGCCGGGTGGAATAAAGATTGGTTTGTGGTTCCATGTGTTGACCTGCAAGGGCTGCGCGCTGCCATTGGGGTAAAGAACAAAAGCTCTGTCCTTGTCAGCATGGAACGTAAAGCTTCCGGCTTCGTGTATATAATTCAACGGTGCTTTATCACTGATGAATTGTAAGGCAGAAGGGGAGAGAACTTCACCTGTTACACGTACACTTAATGGACGTTTAGGGACGTATAAGCGGTCCCCGTGTTCTAAAAGCATGTCCAGCTCTGGTTTTACACTTAAAACAGCAGGATCGGTTTCGACTGTAATACGTCCAACAGCTTGTATTCGGGTTAGTTCCTGAGCAAGAGAGCGTACCATTTCAATTTGTGTGGCATCGGGACGATTTTTATCGTTTTTAACCGCATTTGCAAGAGATAGCTCCATATTACGAGCTGCTTTACGGAATCTAAGCTCCTCAGCGCGCCGCTCTGATTTGCGTGAGAATATGGCTCCAGTCGGGTAAGCCTGCTCTGTCAGCCCTCCGGCACGTTGAATAAGGCTGGATATAGTGTCACTGGGGAGTAGGTTATATTCGCCCGGATGGAGAATTTCTCCCTTAATATGGACGGTTTTTTCTTCCAGCTTGCGGTATTGTTGATTTACGCGAACACTATCTCCTGCAGATAATGTGTAATTTGTTCCTGAAGTCTCATTTAGACTTATGGTTATACGCTGTGTACCTGAGCGCTCATGTGCTTGTCCATTCTGTCCAAAGTTAGCAGAGGTTATTTCAATGGAGTCACGATTAGCTTCAAGGGTCATTCCACCGGCAACAGCCAGGATATTATCAAGAGTGATCCCTTGTGCAACAGGATAGTGTCCAGGGTGTCTAACAGCTCCCCGTACGTGCACGGGTTGCTCTTTTAGATAAATTTTTAGAACATCGTCATCTTTGTAAATGTCATTTGAAATACCACCATCTTTTGAGTTATTTTTAATACTTTTTGTATTAGAAGTGTACGCTTTGAACAGTGTTGATATCTCTTGGTTAGAGAAGAGTTTTATAACGTCGTTATTAGATAGAGATAGGTCAAATTTGTTTTTCAATACAGAACGAACCGGAAAACTTATATATTGGGTTGAAAACTGCTCTGTGTCCCATCTTTCAATAACACCCAATAAAGGATAGATATCATCATCTAATATATCAGGATTACTGAGAAGTTTTGCCAGTGTTTTATTGCGTGAGAGATCGTGTAAACCAGGTTTACGAGTTTGTCCGGTTAGCTTAATTGTTCCAGTTCGTTTTGCTTTGCCACTCATAACATTCAAAATGGAGCCATTACTAAAAAGGGGGGTGGTGTGTGTATCTATTTCATCGATGTTTTCTTGCCCATTAGGTTCTGGATTTATGCGGATGAAGCGGTTTTGTCCAGGGATAAGAACTCCTCCAGAAAGCTTTAACATTTCATCTAATGTTAGTTTTTCATTTTGATCGGCGGTACTTTTTGAACTTAGCCGCGGCAAAATTTCTTTTATTTCATAAACACCCGGACGTTTAACAGATCCGGCAATAGCAAGTGTTGGGCCGACAGGTGGTATAATCAGCCGATCTCCGTCTTTTAGTGTCATGTCAGTTTGTGGAGCACCATCAAGCAATAATGCGTACAGATCAATTATAGAGCTATGTCCTGCGCGAACCAACTTTATTTGGCGCAAAGACCCATCTTTTGTTATTCCTCCGGCAGAGTTTAGTGCCTCTATAATACTGTGAAAGGCATTTAAGGTTTTGCGCCCCGGTTTCTTTACGTGTCCAACAACCAAGACCCCGATTTGCCGTACTTTTGATAAAGAAATATAGCTTTGAGTATTGGGCATTGTTGCAAGTTGTGCATTTAATAAATCGTGCAATTGGGCAAGGGTTTTCCCTGTTGCCGGCAGAGGAGGGATATCTTTAATGATGATGTGCCCTTGTGATGTTACCCTGTATATAGCCTGATCGCTTCGTTGTCCGGTGAATGTGATAAGAAGCTCATCGCCAAGACCAAGGATAAAACTATCTTGAATAGCACCTATGGGGGTTCTGGAAGCCTCACTTTCAAAATCTGATGAAGCTGAACTATCAGTAAACAGGTCGTAGCCAAATTGTTCAATTTCCTGTGAAAGGCGTTCTGTATAGAGTTTTTCTAGCGCAGAAGAATGAGTTTTTCTTTGTACCGGGGATGTGATTTCATAAGGCGTGTAGGCATTATAAAATTCATTATTTTGCGCAAAGCTTTGGGTTGTTAAGGCAGCGCTTGCCCAAAACACACAGAATGTAAATAATATAATGAAAGCTGAAGAGTGTAGATAAGAAACCATAGCATTATTAATTTTACGTATTTAAAAGCTTTATTCGATGTGAATAAGCAAAAAGGAAAGCGAATGCTCCTGCATACTACATGCTTTTGTATGGTTTGTGAATGTTATAGTTTTCTTATAGTTTCTTGGGCTGACTATGTCTTAAGCGGAACTACTATTAACAGCTCATTTTTATAGCGGCTTTTTCTTCTTTATCCAAAATAGTATAGGCCACTGTTGTCATATAGCTATTGATGCGTTTAAAATCACGAATAATATCACTATGTAATGTACTGGTCATTTGTGATTCTGGCACGCAGTCACGTAGACGTTGGAAGTGTCGTGCCTGACTTTTATTTGCAGCTATACGCAGATGTTTCTTGCTTTCAACAAGTTGTTGCGCCATTTGGAGGTCTTCGGACATAAAAACAGCCTGTGCGATTTTCATGTTATTTAAGACTTGCTGGTGAAACTCCTGGATTTCCTGAAACCCTGCTTTTGAGAAGTGCTGTCGATCTTTAATTTTGCTACTAATAATATTGGAGAGGCTTTGTTCTATGATATCTCCGATATGTTCTAAATTGGTTGAAAAGCCAAGAATTTGAATGAAACGGTCTGATTCGCTTGGATCAAGAGCTTCTTCGGTTATGCGAGCTAGATAAAACTTGGTTCTAGCGTGCAGAATATCGATTTTATCATCTTCTTTTTCAATGGCCTGAATTGTTTCAAGATTTCCTTCGTTAAAAGCATGCATGCAATCTGTTAGCATTGTTTCAACAATTTTGGCCACGCGTAAAGTTTCGCGGGCAGCGCAAGCTAAAGCAAGCGTAGGAGAGTTCAATACGCTTTCGTCCAGATAAATAGGGCTGATAGTGACTGTTGAGTCTTCTTTTGTATTTGGAATAAGCTTTTTGCAAAAAGCTGCAATGGAAATAACGAAGGGCAAAAAGATTGTAGCTAAAAGAATATTAAATAATGTATGAAAATGAACAACAGCGCGTGGCGGAGAAATATCTAAATTTAGCCCGTTATAAAATGTCATGATGATACCAAGGAAGGGGAAAATAAGAAACACTACGCCAAGGCGCATAATTAAGTTCCCTGTTGTAATTCGCCGTGTGCGTGCATTCATACCATAAGTCATGACAAAGGGGGCAATAGCGGCACCTAAATTTGCACCGAGCACGAGTAATAGACCAAGGTTTAGTGATATAATACCGCTGGATATAAAAGAAGAAATAATCAAAACGGCAGCCATAGAAGAATGCAATACCCAGGTAATAATTGCTGTAACGATCAGAACCAGTATAGGTTCATTTTCCAAAGATTTTAAAATAACCGGTAATATTTCAGCTTGGCTGAGAGGTGCTGCACTGGTTTTGATAAGGGTAAGTGATAATAACACCATCCCTATTCCGATAATGGCGCGGGATATATGTTCCATTTTGCCTTTATGCTCGAAACGGTGGTGTAAGATTAATCCGCCAAACAAAAGGAGAGGGGTTAACCATGACAAATCAAATATCAGGATTTGTGCGACAAGGGTTGTTCCTACATTGGCTCCGATGACAACAGCGATTCCGGCAGCGGTGCCGATTATGCGCTTGGAGGCAAAAGAAGCACATACCATTGTTGTGGCTGTAGAACTTTGCAAAAGTGTTGTTACGCCCAGTCCAGCGAAAAAGGCTTTGATGCGGTTACTGGTATTGGCAGCGATCACTTTTTGTAATGAAGATGCATAGGCACGTGTAAAGCCATGCTTAACCATGCGCGTTCCCCATAATAGGAGACACACAAATCCAATAATTTTCAGCAAAAATAATGTAGCAGAAATAGCGATCTCCTGATTTTTGGCTTTGCATGGATTGTTTTTACGCAGATATAATTATGAATAGTTATATATGTGAAAGCTTAAAAAATTACTAAAAAATCGCGGGTTTTCCATTGTTTTTATTGGTGCCCCCCCCCAAAAAAACAAAAAAGTTAAAAAAAAGTTAAAAACATATTTGACAGGACCGAAAGAAGCCGTTATAACCGCCAAACATTCCGACGCACTGTTGTGTTCAAGAATGTACGCAAGCTAGAGTTTTCGTGAATTTGAAAGACTGGCTGCGTGGAAGTAAATGGGTTTTCCAAGCTTTCAACTTAGACATTTCGAATTTAAATGTCTAAGACCTTGAAAAAGAAGAAATTACTTTCTTTTTCTTTAAGGTTTTTGGTTGACAGACATGTGAGCTTATGGTTATATGGCTGCCTCGATCAAATAACATTTGAGGCCGAGCGATCGGTTTTTTTTGCGGCTTAAAAGTGAAATTTAATATTTTAGTTTTAAGCAATGCAGTTTCTTGTACATCGTAAATAGGGAAAAAGAGATACGCAGGCAGCAGTGCCCGGTCTTTTAAATTACTTTTAGTAATTTTTGAGCACGGTTAATGTATTGGATGCATTAAACAAGAAAGGCTCTGTTTGCACATTCTTTTAATCACTTCGGTGAAAGAAGGA
Source organism: Alphaproteobacteria bacterium (assembly GCA_023140905.1). Taxonomy (GTDB): domain Bacteria; phylum Pseudomonadota; class Alphaproteobacteria; order Micavibrionales; family Micavibrionaceae; genus UBA1672. The sequence goes on from JAGLKS010000070.1 coordinate 8,399, forward strand.
TTGTAAACTGTGTATCATAAACTATGACGCACGTGGCTTACTTATTCGTAAGTAAGCCACAGACAGAAATAAATGTAGTAATCAACTTAGGTTGAGAGTTACATCGCAAGCAGGTCTTTTGAAGATTATATACTTCAGATAAAGACGTTAATTAATAAGATTCTTTTGATGATGGATTCAA
>JAGLKS010000071.1 GCA_023140905.1 Alphaproteobacteria bacterium
TTATTCTTAAGTTAAACTACTATAAGCCGGAATAGTAATGTGAAGCTGAGGACAGTTGAGTGGTTTATGGATATTCCATCTGTGTCTGGTTATAAGAAGATGAAAGACGATTTTTCCAAAGAATCTGATAGCAGCGCAAGCTTTGCCCTGAAGAGTATCTTTGTGTCTTCTCCACAAAAAATATGGCGTAGTAAAATAAGCTGGCGGATTGCTTTAACGGCGTTCATGACGATTTTGTTTGTTCAGACGCTTGTGTTGAACCTTGGCGGAATTGAACAACACCGTCAAAAGCAGCTTGATATGTTGAAAGAAGAGGCCCGCGTAGCCATTGCTTCGACTATTAACACCAATAAGCGCGGAACTAATATTTCGCCTTATAAGGATAAGCAGGTAGAGCGGATTATGAGTTCTACGCATATCACGGGGTTTTCTGTTTATTCTTATACACTCGATTACATCAAAAGCTATGGCCAACAAATGAATTTGGTTGCCAGAGCCGGGATGCTGGGTAACACGTATCGCAGCTCTAATGGCGGAGTATATGAGTTTATATTGCGTGGTACAAATGTGCGCAGTGTGTTTACTGTTGTTGTTCAGGTTGATTCAAGCACTGTTGAACGTAGCGTATATAATTATGTTATTGATTATATAAAAATCATGGTCATCCTTTCTTTGTTGGTGACAACTGTTTTGATGATTGCACTAGGGCGCTGGCTTTTAGAACCTATGCTCTTTATGCGTTCCAATCTGATATCAGCCTTTAAGAATCCTGAAGATCCTAATATCCAGCCTTCTCCCTATGATGTTTCTGATGAGATCGGCGCGGCGATTGATCTGACTCAAAAGCTAATTCGGCAAAATGCGGAAAATATTGGCCATATCAAAAGTACAGCAGAAGATAAAATTCATAAACTAGCCTATTATGACACGCTCACCAGCTTGCCAAATCGGGCTATGTTTATTCAGCACCTCACTGAAAAGGGGCGCGCTAATGAAGATGGCAGCGTTAACCGGTTTGCTGTTGTTACGCTGGATCTGGACCACTTCAAAGATATTAACGATTCTATGGGGCATAATGTCGGGGACGCGATTTTGCGTTCTGTCGGGAGGCGCTTGCAAGTCTCCATGCCTGACACAGCAATTATCTCACGAACGGGTGAGGATGAATTTGCTGTTATGATGCAGCTTGCCGGTGATAGCATTACTGCCAAAGATGTGGCTGATCGTATTATCGGCGTAATTCGTGCCGAACCGTTCCGCGTATTTAATGAGTCGTTTCAAGTTCGCGCCTCTGTTGGGTTATCAACATTCCCCGACGATGGTTCCGATCCTGAGCAAGTGCTTAAGAATGCAGATATTGCACTTAATCGTGCCAAGGAAGAAGGGCGCGATACAATCAAAGAATATTCCGAAGATTTCGATAGGGCTGTGCAAGAGCGTTTCCAGATGTTGCGTGATTTACGTGATGCGCTGGAAAACGACAAGCTCATGATTTATTACCAGCCGCAGCTTTGTCTTAAGACAGGGCGTGTGATCGGCGCAGAAGCTCTCTTGCGTTGGTGGCTGCCGGATAACAGCAAAGAGGGCGGAGTGTTTGTCTCTCCGGCTGTATTTGTCCCTGTGGCCGAGCAATCGGGTTTGATTGTTCCTATTGGTCAGTGGGTGCTGCAACAGGCCTGTGAATTTGCAAAAACATGTAATCAAGAACATGGAATAGATGTTCGTTTTGCTATTAATGTTTCAGGAAATCAATTCGTGCATGGTGATATTTGTAATGATGTTTCCCGCGCTTTGGATGAAACAGGAATTGCGCCAAACCGTATTGAGCTGGAAGTTACAGAAAGTGTGTTCATGGATGATATTGAGCACACAGTTAGTATTCTCCACGCTTTACATTCTAAAGGCGTTGAGTTGGCAATTGATGATTTTGGTACGGGATATTCCTCTTTGTCCTACTTAAGTCAGTTTCCAATTGACCGCCTTAAGATCGACCAGTCCTTTATCCGTAACGCTCTCAATGATAAGGACAATGCCTCTATTGCGCGCACAATCATCAATCTTGGACACTCTCTCGATTTGAAGGTGATTGCTGAAGGGGTGGAAACAAAGGCGCATGAAGAGTTCCTCATGCAACAGGACTGTGACGAAGTGCAAGGCTTCCGTTACTCCCGTCCTGTACCGCCTGAGGATTTTATCAAGTTCGTCAAAGAGTATAATGGCGACTTGAACAGCTTTGAGGATTAATCAGGTTATAATGTAGCGTTATGATCTGCTTTACCTTTTTATGACAAGCCGATGTGCAACTTGGCTCGCTGGGAATGCTGTGTTTCTGCGTGGTCGAAAACACAGCACAACAGATGACAAGGAGGATTTGATTTGAGTCTGGAGCGTGATATTTCTGAACAGTTTAAAGTTGACCAAATAATATTAAAACTTCAAATGTTAGGTGATAAAAACAAAGTTGTTCTAAAAGAAAATAAATTTGGAATCGTTTCAAATAATGCATTAGGAATTTATCAAAACGATCTTAAAGAAATAGCAAAAGAAATTGGTAAAGATTCTAAATTAGCAGTTCAGCTTTTTGATAGTGGAATTTATGAAGCTCGAATTTTATGTAGTAAAATATTTGATCCCAATGATTTATCTGAAAATTTAATGGAAAAATGGGTTGAAAGTTTTGAAAATTGGGAAATATGTGATTCTTTCTGTATGGGATTATTTGCAAAGAGTAAATTTGCAGTTTCAAAAGCAACAGAATGGAGTAAACGAAAAAATGAATTTGAAAAACGCGCAGGATTTACAATCATTGCAGCTTATTGCAGAGCTGATAAAAAAACATCTAATGAAATTTTTGAGCAGTTCTTTACAATTATAAAAAGAGAATCGCATGACGAAAGAAATTATGTGAAAAAAGCAGTTAATTGGGCTTTGAGAAACATCGGCAAAAGAAATATTGATTTGAATAAAAGAGCGATAGAGATAGCAAGTGAACTTTTAAAAAGTGAATCAAAATCAGCAAAGTGGATTGCTAAAAATGCTTTACTAGAACTTAAAAGAAATGACGTAAAAATATTCGATTACCCAAGAGAAATATATAGAAATTTAACGCTATAAAAGGCCAAGACACACATGACCCATACTCTGTATTCCGGCCCGGTAGTTTCCCGCAAATGCAGTGCTTTGAGCGGGCGGCCTCTTATCCCCGGAGATAAATCTATTTCGCATCGTTCAATTATGCTTGGAGCACTGGCTATAGGTGAAACGATTATCAGCGGTTTGCTGGAAGGAGAAGACGTGCTCCATACTGCTATGGCGATGCGGGCTATGGGCGCGAAAGTTGAACATGGCGATGATGGGCTATGGCGCGTTCATGGTGTCGGTGTTGGTGGTTTACACGAGCCGGATCAAGTTCTGGACATGGGAAATAGCGGTACGTCTACACGTCTTTTGATGGGACTTGTCGGAGGCTGCGATATTACTGCGACTTTCACCGGTGATAAATCACTGGTCAAGCGTCCGATGAAACGTGTAGTAACACCTCTTGAAATGATGGGTGCGCAGTTCATGTGCCGCTCTGGAGGGCGTTTACCACTCACTGTTAAAGGTGCTCAGGATACTTTGTCGATTGAATATAAACTCCCCATTGCTTCAGCACAGGTTAAGTCGGCAGTAATGCTGGCAGGGCTTAATGCTGCGGGGCGTACGACTGTGATTGAAGATCGCCCTACGCGGGATCACACGGAAAATATGCTGCGGCATTTTGGTGCGAAGGTAGACGTAGAAGAGCTGGAAGACGGAGCTTTTGCTGTTAGCTTGAATGGTCATCAAGAATTGCGCGGCTCTAGTGTGGATGTACCCCGCGACCCAAGCAGTGCAGCTTTTGCTGCTGTTGCAGCATTGATTATAGAAGGGTCGGAAATTACCATGAGTAATGTCGGAGTAAACCCGCGGCGTGATGGTGTGTTTGCGACACTCAAGGAAATGGGCGCGGATATTCGTTACGAAAACGAGCGCATGGAAGCCGGAGAACCTGTGGCTACGATCAAGGTCACAGCGAAGAATACGCTTAAGGGCGTAAATGTGCCGGAAGAGCGCGTTCCTTCCATGATTGATGAATTCCCGATTTTAGCAGTGGCAGCTTCTTGCGCGGAAGGCACAACGCATATGACAGGCTTACGCGAACTTAGGGTGAAAGAGAGTGACCGCTTGTTGATGATGGCCAATGGCCTGAAAGCTTGTGGTGTGAATCTGGAAATGGGTGAGGATAGCTTAACTATTCATGGCACAGGCAAACCGCCTGAAGGCGGTGCGCACATAGAAACGGAACTGGATCACCGCATTGCAATGAGCTTTCTTGTGCTGGGCTGTGCTACGGATGAACCTGTGGAAATCGATGATGGCTCTCCCATCAAAACCAGCTTCCCGAATTTCATCGAACTAATGAATGATCTTGGCGCGGATATCGGTGAAGTATCATCGTCCAATGATATTTCGTGAGGCTTGACATTATACAGATTCTATCTTGCAGGCGATCAGTGTTGCACCATTATTCTATTTACATTTCCAGATAATATTGGGGGGCTGTTGCCAAGACGGTAGTTTTCTCAAAATTTTTCGGGAGTTTACCACTGACTGAATAATTTCCCAGCAGTTTAAGGTCAATACTCTTCACCAGTTGATTGAGGTCTTCCAGTGATGCGTGGATTCCCGGCGCAGAGATATCGATTTTTTTGACATCCTTTGGAAAACCTAAAGCTTCAACATAATCAGCTTCTAACTCTTTCCGGCCTATCTTAAGTAATCCATATGAAGATATATTATTGAAACCTGTTAGTCGTGCAAATGCAAGGCGCAATAGAAGATTACTTTCAGATAAAGATAAGAGTGAAGGGTTCTTAATATAATGATCTTTTACACCTTTTTTAACAAGGCCGAGTCGTTCAAAAACGTCCAGCAATCGTGCGTGTCGCTCCAGTGTCTCAGGAGATTGGGAAAATAATGATGGTTGTTTGAGTGCAGCAGCGGCCATTATTTCTTTACTGACACCCATCCGCCGAGCGGTGTCAGTAATTTTACGGTTATAATCAAAAAGCGTGGAATTCTGTGATATTGAACTATCCAGAAAATTAAGTCTCTTCAACAAAGGCTCAACAAGAGGACTTGCTTGATCTTCGTCAAGTCCTACTTTTTTCAGGGCTTCGATAATTATGCCACGGTATAGCGTTTTTTGCTCGTCTGTTAAGCCCATCTATATCACCTAAATTATTTTTCTGATTTACAGCAATATTTTACGCAATAAACTATAAAAAAGCTACAAAATAAAAGTAGCGGTGAGCTGAAAAACGACTATCCCCGCCGCAAGCAGCGGAGTATTTCCACCGTTTTCCCCTTCGGGACGGTCACCTTTGGAACTCAATACGCCCCAAGGGGCGGGGAATATATCCCAAAAAGAGATTAAAAGAATTGCTTTTCGTTTTGCTTCTACACGAGCCTGTGGAAATCGGTGATAGTGAAACTGGTTGACGATTATGAAAAATTCATGTATTGGTCTAGACATTCGGTTTTTATTAATATTAGGAGTTATAAATGAGTTTTAATTCGTCGCTCTTTAATGATGGAGAGCACTCTTTGCGTGGCGCTTCTGTTAAGGAATATTCGGAATTTGTAATGAAGCATCTTGGTACGTATGGCGGAAAGATTGACTTCTTTTTGGATGGTTCTTTTAAAGACTTGAATATTAAAATTGCAACTAAATCAACCACCATTCCAGAAAGTTCGAACGCTGGTGCCACACATGTAATTGTCCCTGAAGGAATTGAAATAATTCATGAAGGAAATAGCCTTAACATTCTCGATATGAGAAATGGTTCTATGTCAATGGGGGCGCCGTCTATAACTAGTGATGTAGCAGAAGAAATGATGGAATCGGGATGGAAATTTGAAGATCATCATTTTGGCGCAGACTTTGATAAATTAGTAGCAAATAATCTGGTGAATTGCCCCACCCCTGCCAGAGTGATAGTTTTAAGCTCTTGTGAAAGATGATATAAAATCCATATTAATACGAATAAAAAGGGCTGCGTATGTGGCCTTTTTTGATGGTGATGTTATATTTTTGTCATTGCGAGGAAAGCGAAGCTTGACGAAGCAATCTAGAATCAGTAGAGAAATACTGGATTGCTGCGCTTCCTTCGGTCGCTCGCAATGACATGGGAAAGATAACAATGAATAAAATCATCACAATAGACGGACCTGCGGCGAGCGGGAAAGGAACTTTGGCGCGTGAACTGGCCGAAGCGTTGGGCTATGCGTATATGGATACGGGGGCGCTATATCGTGCTGTGGGATATGAAGTGTTGCAAGCGGGCGGCGATCCTGAAGATGAAGCCGATGCACTAAAAGGATGCCGGATATTAGCGGCTAAATTAGGAAAAGACGGAATACCGGTTCTCTCTAATCCTGATTTGCGCATGGAACGCAATGGTGACGCGGCTTCCAAAGTCGCAATCATTCAATCTGTGCGGGATGCTTTGCTGGATATACAAAGGAATTTCGCAGATAATCCGGGCGATAAGTATAAAGGCGCTGTTTTAGATGGTCGGGATATTGGCACGGTAATATGTCCAGATGCTCCATTGAAGCTTTATATTACCGCATCAGACGAGATTCGGGCACAAAGACGCATGAAAGAGTTGCATTCTAAAGGAATAAGCGTTACAAAGAGCGCTGTTTTAGAGGATATGCGTGCGCGTGATGCGCGTGATAAAGCTCGAAAAGTAGCGCCAATGCGCCCGGCAGAAGATGCAATCGTGATTGACACGAGCGTTCTTGATGCCGGACAAGTGCTTGAAACTGCTTTGAAGTATGTGTCAGAAACACTAGCTTAATCACCCCGCCATACGCATTAGCGATAACTATCCTTATAAAACGACGGCTCTTTAGCTTTGCTTGCCTTCCTGAAAAATAGGCAAAACTGCAAACGTAAAGCAAGGCTTTTAAGAGGCGATTTTAAATTTGAAAGGAATATTAATATGGCACATATTGCCGCTAATCTAAAAGATAAAGAGGGATCCGACGAGTTTGCAGCTATGTTAGGAGAAACTCTTGGAAAAAGTCAAAAATTTGAAGGAAACGTTGTTAAAGGCGTTATCATTGGAATAGGAGACGACCACGTTCTTGTGGATGTTGGTCTTAAATCAGAAGGGCGCGTCTCTTTGCATGAATTCACCAAACCCGGTGAAGATCCTGAAGTTAAAGTAGGGGATACTGTAGAGGTCTATGTTGAACGCATGGAAAACCGTGACGGTATGTCTGTTCTATCGCGTGAAAAAGCGCGTCGTGAAGAAGTCTGGATTGAACTTGAAAAATCTCATGAAGCCGGAGAGCGTGTTACCGGTACGATCTTTGGCCGTGTGAAAGGTGGATTTACAGTTGATCTTGGTGGAGCTGTAGCATTCTTGCCCGGCTCACAAGTTGATATCCGTCCTGTGCGTGATATTGAACCGTTGATGAATACACCGCAGCCGTTCCATGTTCTTAAGATGGATCGTAGCCGTGGAAACATCGTTGTTTCCCGTCGTTCAATTCTTGAAGAATCCCGTCAGGAAGCCCGCGGCGAATTGCTTGAAAATCTGGCTGAAGGTCAGGTCCTTGAAGGGATTGTCAAAAACATCACTGATTACGGTGCTTTTGTTGATCTCGGAGGCGTTGACGGATTATTGCACGTTACTGATATTTCATGGAAACGTGTTAATCATCCGACAGAAGTGCTTCAGATTGGTCAAACTGTTAAAGTTCAAGTGGTTCGTTACAATGAAGAAACACAACGTATTTCTTTGGGTATGAAACAGCTTGAAGCTGATCCGTGGGAATGCGTTGGCGATAAATATCTTGTTGGCTCCCGCTTTACCGGACGCATTAGCAACATCGCTGATTATGGTGCTTTTGTTGAATTGGAAGACGGTATCGAAGGTCTTGTGCATATTTCTGAAATGTCATGGACCAAGAAAAATGTCCATCCATGTAAAATCGTTTCTACTTCTCAGGAAGTTACAATTGAGATTCTGGAAGTTGATCTTGAAAAACGCCGGATTTCTCTTGGTTTGAAACAATGTCAGGATAATCCGTGGGAAAAATTTGCGAGTGACTTCAAAGCCGGTCAAGAGATTGAAGGCGAAGTACGCAATGTTACGGAATTTGGCTTGTTTGTTGGTCTTACAGAAGAAATCGACGGTATGGTCCACTTATCTGATATTTCTTGGGACGATCAAACTGAAAAAGCGCTTAAAGCCTTTAATAAAGGTGATATGGTCAAAGCTAAGATCCTTGAAATGGACCCTGATCGTGAGCGCATTGCTTTGGGTATTAAACAACTTTCAGAAGATCCGTATGAAAGTGCTATGAAAGGTATGGCCAAAGGTTCGATTGTTACTTGTACTATTACCGAGATTGGCTCTTCTATTGTAGAAGTGGCTGTGAACGATAATGTAACAGGTATTATCAAGAAAGCGGATCTTTCCCGCGAACGTTCTGAGCAACGCCCTGACCGTTTTGCTGTTGGCGAAAAAGTCGATGCGAAAATTATCTCTGTAGATAAGAAAAATCACAAGCTGAATTTGTCAATCAAAGCACGCGAAATTGAAGAAGATAAGCAAGCGATGAAAGACTTTGGTTCTACTGAAAGTGGTGCATCTTTGGGTGATATTCTGGGTGCAGCATTGCAGGAAAATGAAGGCAAAGAATAATAGCTTTTGCAATTATTGCAGTAAATTTAATATTTTAAGAGTCGGCATTATGTCGGCTCTTTTTTTGTTATGAAACTACTATAACGCCACCACCCGGACAAACCGAGAGGCGGCATCTTCGATACATCTCATATATCAGAAATGCATCAATAACGACTGATGCCAGTCGTCAGTGATAAAGGGTTTTGAAGCCCCGACCTTGCTTTATTCAAACAAAGCTAAAAGAATTCTACAAGGCAGGAAAAACATTTGCCAGAGAAATCTTTATTCTACATGGCGTTTAAACGTTGATTATCATTCTTTAAATGAGAATCTGCACAAGTTCTGGTTCTGTAAATAAATCTATTAAAATCAAAGGGTTTTGCTTGACGAGTGTTTTTATATGGGGCAGTGTATTGAAGACTCAATGGAAAAAATACTGTTCTTTGCTAAACGGGAAAAGGGTGTTTGATATGACAAAATCCGAATTAATACAACGCTTGGCAGATATGAATCCGCATCTATATCTGCGCGATGTTGAAAAGATCGTGGAAACTGTTTTTGATGAAATTTCCGCTGCTCTCGCACGAGGTGACCGTGTTGAATTGCGTGGCTTTGGAGCTTTTTCTGTTAAGGAACGTGACGCACGTATTGGCCGTAATCCGCGTACAGGTGAGACGGTTCATGTCGAGGCGAAGCGGTTACCATTCTTTAAAACCGGTAAAGCGTTACGCGAAAAGCTTAATGATAAATAGTTTCTTGAGGGGGCCCCTTTTTTAGTATGAGCGGCAGGTAAATATATCATGGCAATTATACGCACGATTCTTGGCCTTGTTGTCACTATACCGGTCGCCATCTTTTCCGGGTTAAATGCTCAAAGTGTTGATGTGGTTTATAGTCCTTTTCATGAGGCTGCTAGCGTTTCTTTATACGTTATCATAATAGGATTCGCTTTATTTGGTGCTTTATACGGCTCTCTTTCAACATGGTTGAACGGGGGCTTTTTGCGCAAGGACCGTCGGCGTTTGAAGAAACGTGTTAAACATCAGGATAAAAAATTAGGACAGTTACAGAAAAAACCGGGATGTAATCATGGAGATGATTCTATCCCTGTTGCAAAGATAGAAAAAGAAACGCCAATATCTCAAGATGAATAACCTAGAGTTACAACAACAAACACAAATATTTAAGTTATGATTGATGGACCTAAAATATTTTGCGCAATTGATACAGCAAATCTGGATCATGCATGTGCATTAGCTGAAAAGATTGCGCCTGTGACGGGCGGCATCAAAATTGGACTGGAATTTTTCAACGCATTCGGCCTGAATGGTGTAGAGCGTGTTTTGAAAGTAGCACCGGAGGCTGAGTTATTTCTGGACCTGAAATTTCATGACATCCCTAATACAGTGGCAGGCGCGGTGCGTTCTACATGTGAGAATTTTGCCCCAGCTTACTTGAATATACATGCAGCAGGTGGACGCGCAATGATGGATGCTGCGAAAGATGCTTGTGGCGATAAGACAAAATTGCTCAGTGTAACATTACTGACCTCACTGGATGAGGCTGCGATTAAAGAGGTCGGGTACAAAGACGGGCTTGCAGAACGTGTTGAGCAGCTTGCTTGTCTGACTATGGAATCCGGGCTTGATGGCGTGGTTTGCTCTGCGTATGAGATCAAACGTTTGCGCGAAGTGTGCGGCGAGGACTTTGTTTTGATGGTTCCGGGAATTCGTCCAAAAGGAGCTGTGCAAGGCGATCAGAAACGCGTTATGACTCCGGAAAAAGCCTTGTCAATCGGGGCTACACATTTGGTGATTGGTCGTCCGATTACGCAGGCCCCTGATCCGGCTGCGGCTGCGGCTGAGATATTGGCAGGGTTATAAACCACAGAGAATTTTAGAAAGTATTATTGAATGGAGCATTTTACACCGAGTTTTTACGTAATAGAGACCAGTAAGAACGTTAAAAATTTTGTGAAAGAGCATGGGTATGAGTTTTGGAAAATCTTTAAGCCTCTCTCTTTTTTTATTGTAGGGTGTTACTTGTTTGATGCGGTGATGTCGGATCTGTATTTTTCATATAGCGAAACCACGTTTGGCATCGGTGGAATTATAGCTTCATATTTTTATACATGTTTAGCTATTTCATGGCACCGCGTTGTTATTAATGGGCCGGATAATTACGTTCCCATGAATCCGTTTAAGCCCAAAAAGCATGAGTTTGCGTTTGTTGGGGCAAGTTTTTTGATTGGAGTAGGCTTTTCTATTATTGTGTTTATCGCAGCAACATTGAAGTCTCCGGTTATGATATTTGCAATGATAGCTGTATTTCTGGTTGCAATTTATTTAGCACTCAGGCTTATGTTTTATTTTCCTGCAAAAGCAGTTAATGCGCAAATCACCTTGCGTGAGGCTTATAGTTTATCAAAAGGGTATTTGTGGAAGATATCTAACGCTTGTTTCTTTGCGTCTTTCAGACTTATGATGTTGGTTTTTTTATATGCCATTATATTGATTATTGTTTTTTCTGTATCGGCTAATATTATCATGGGAAATGCTATATCGATTGATACGATCATGGAAAATGCTATGGAGTTGCCAGTATTTACAATAGAATTTATTGTAGCTTTGCCGTTTACTCTATACTTTCAACCGCTTATTACTGTACTTAGTGTAACGGTTCTATCAAATTATTATCTCTATGCTCTACGTAATACTGCATGATTGGATTTAACAATGACGCTACAGGCGAAAATTTGCGGGATTAAGACCGTTGAGGCACTGGACGTAGCGTTGGAATGTGGCGCATCTTTTATCGGCTTTGTCTTCTTTCCACCTTCGCCACGGCATATTTCTATAGATACAGCAAAAGAATTATGTCTGAAAATTCCAACAAGTGTACGTAGTGTAGGGCTTTTTGTTGATCCTGCGGATGAAGAGCTGGAAAACGTACTCAAGAGCGTACGGCTTGATATGCTTCAATTGCATGGCAATGAAACGCCGGAACGCGTTCAAGAGATTAGGCAACGCTTTGGTTTACCGGTGATGAAAGCTTTTTCAGTAAGTACAGCCGGAGATGTTGTACGTGCGCGTACGTACGCAGATGTACTTGACTGGTACGTGTTTGATTCTAAAGCTCCTGTTAATTCTAAGGATTGCGACGGCAATCCCGCGCGTGAGCGCGAAGCCCCCCATGGTTTTATTTGGGCGTTTGAACG
>JAGLKS010000072.1 GCA_023140905.1 Alphaproteobacteria bacterium
TATCGAGGAAATGGCCAAGAGGTACAATATTCCAACATTAATATTAGCCAGCACCCAGTCTTTATTAAACGGGATAACAACCCACGCAACCAGAGAAGTGCTAAACATAAATATAGGCGCAAGAAGAAAAATTACCCTATGCGCTTGTGAAGGAATAATAGTTTCCTTGGAAAACAGTTTTAGACCATCGGCAATAGGTTGCAGTAGTCCAAAAGGCCCGACAGTCATAGGACCCTGACGGCGCTGTATACCTCCAAGGATTTTACGTTCTGCGTAAGTTAAATATGCTACGCACACTAAAAGCCCGATAATAACAGCTAGCGTATAGGCCGCTGTTCTGATAATCCAGAAGCTCCACGGGTCCATAAAAAAGCTTTTCAGTAATTCCATTTATGCAGTGTCCTTCTCATACCGTTTTGTCATCATTCGATGACAAGCGTTCATACGCCACGCAGGCTCCACGCTTTCGCGCGGGATTGCAGTCGCAATCCTTATACCAATTTTCATTCAATGAATGCCAATCGGTATCAGGCTTAACAAGACCAACATCACCAAAAGATTCTACGCATGAATGCATTGTAGGAGAGGCCCGGCATATCGCATCATTAAGGTAATAATTCTGGCGTGACGGTGCAAAATCTTCTTTATGAATTTTACCTTTATGTTTATAGAGAACCCATTTAGAAGGCGTTATTTGGTATGTTGCTTTGAATACAGGCCATTCCCTTTTAATGCGTTTTTGTAATTCAGCAAAGGTATTATACGGTAATGGCTCAGGCAATATATATTCAGATAAAACGCGTATAATTTTCCAGTCTGCACGGGCTTGTCCAGGAGGGCTTACAGCTTGCTGAGCTAATTGCGGGCGTCCCTCTGTATTAACATATGTCCCATCTTTTTCTGTGTAAGCCGCAGCGGGCAATATAACATCCGCGCGCTCTGCCCCATGGTCACCGTGATGACCTTGATAGATAACAAAAGTCTGCCAACCAATATTTACGCTTGCGTTAAATTCATCAGCTCCCATCAAATATAATGCTTTAATGGAACCGTCTTTAGTTCCGGCTATAATCTCAGTGAAGCGTTTGCCGTTTTTCTCAAGTTGTGGCAAAAAACCGATATCCAGCCCTCCGACACGTGATGCGGCTTTATGCAGAATATTAAAGCCATTCCATCCGGTTTTTATAACGCCAAGTGCTTTAGCACATTTATGTAGCAACGCATGAATAGCAAGAGTATCTTCACGAATAAAAGCATCCATCCCGACAATTATCATCGGTTTTTCAGTCTTTAACTTATTTTTAATCAAAGTCTCAATGTCTTTTGGATTGGTCCCTAGATGCTTGTATGGATATGTAAGATCAGCAGGCTGTCCAATCAGATAAACAGGAATGCCTTTTTCCAGCCAATTCCTGCGTATGCGGGCATTAACCATAGTTCCATCACGTCGAGGATTAACACCTATCAGAATAATAGCATCAGCTTCGTCAATACCGGCAATTGTGGAATTAAAGAGATAAGAACCACGATCAGCATTATTCATTTGTGATCCATCTGTTCGGCAATCCATATGTCCAGAGCCTAACTCTATCATCAAATCTTTTAAGGCTGTCATGCTTTCAACATCGGCCATATCTCCAGCCAGAGCAGCAATCTCATGGCTTTGTAATTCCCTAAGCGTATTGGCAATGAACCTGAAAGCTTCTTCCCAGCTCGCTTCTATAAGCTTTCCCGATTTTTTATCGCGTATGTAAGGGCGGTCCAGACGCTTATGTGCTAACCCGTCACAAGAAAAGCGGGTGCGGTCATCAATCCATGTCTCGTTAATATCTTCATTGAGCCGTGGCAAAATGCGCATAACTTCCCGTCCACGTGAGTCAATGCGGATATTACATCCTAAGGCATCATGAACATCTATGCTCTCGGTTTTCCTAAGCTCCCACCGGCGGGCTTTGAATTTGTAGGGCTTGGAGGTTAAAGCTCCAACAGGGCATATATCAATCAGATTTCCAGATAGTTCTGAATGTATAATATCAGGGACGTACGTTTCTGTTTCTTTCCCTTCGTCTATTTGCTCAGGAGCAGGCGTTCCGGCGATTTCATCCAGAAAGCGGATGCAACGCGTACAGTTGATACAACGTGCCATTGCTGTGGAAATAAGCGGGCCGGAGTTTTTATCTTGGATAGTACGTTTATCTGTGACAGTACGTTTATTTTCATGATAGCTGGAACGGTCAAATCCATAAGCAACAGCTTGATCTTGTAAATCGCACTCTCCGCCCTGATCGCATATATGGCAATCTATCGGGTGATTAGCCAGCATGATTTCTATGATTTTGCGCCGTTCTTTCTTAACCATATCGGAATCGGTTCTGATAACCATTCCGTCTGTGCATTCTAATGTGCATGAGGGCAGCAGTTTTTCCGGCTCACCTTCCAGCTCAACTAGACACATGTTGCAATTTTCAGCTATGGAAAGTTTGTCGTGATAGCAAAAGCGTGGAATCTCAATGC
>JAGLKS010000073.1 GCA_023140905.1 Alphaproteobacteria bacterium
TGATTTCCTTGATGATCTCTTTTTTCTGTTCAACATCATTCATGGATATTTGTAAATTTTCTGTCTCGAATATCATTTGCAAGATCCGCTCAACATGCACGGCCTCTGCTTTATGATAGGCTTTCAAAAAAGCCTTGTATGATTTTTTGTATGTTTTGGGAAAAGCCCGATCATTTTGGATCATCATAATATAGGGGAGAATCTCAGCCTTGCTCATAAAAGCATCATTACCGAGATTTCCAGCATCACGCGGTAAATCATATTCTTTGCAAACGGCATAATACGCATTCTTTACTTTTGTTTCGCTTATCTGAAACCATTCACACAAAGCAAGCATCACCTGGTTAAATGAGCTGCCATATCCGACCAGAAGCGCGCCCAGAAGACCAATGCGTTTATCTTCTATATAGGTTTTGGTCTTAGCCTTAAGATGGTGAAGCGCTGCCGTGACAAGCCAATCCGCATCAATGTCATATTTCTTCTTTATGACATAGCTCATTGTTTTCAAGGAACGGATAAAAACGCCGATATCGTGATCACTGCTCTCATAATCTTGTTTGAGCTTATCAAATACTTTCTTCACGAGCCCTCTCCAAAAATCTTTTCATTCATACGGGAGACAACAGAATGAGTGTGAGCTTCGGATAAATGAGCATAGCGTTTAACCATCTGCAACGTCTTATGCCCTAGCACTTCAGCAATCTCAGCCAGCGTTGCACCGTTCATCGCCAGATAGGAAGCTGCACTATGGCGCAAATCATGAAAACGGAAATTTTCAATGCCCGCTTTTACCAACGTATTTTCCCAAGCCGTACGGATATCAATCGGCTGGCCTTTTGCCTTTGAGGGAAAAGCATATTCACATTCTTTATTTCGCTTTTCGTATTTATCCTGCATGAGCTTAAAAGCATAGCCGGTCAAAGGTATAACACGGCGTTCACCATTTTTGGTTTCATGCAAAATAATTGTTTTCCGATCCAGATTAATATCCTTCCATTTAAGGCCGTTAATCTCCATCTTCCGCGCGCCAGTGCTGAGCGCCAAAACCACAATAGCATAAAGATGAGGGTTGTCGCTTTCCTTACAGACTACAAGAAGACGCTCTCTTTCCTCATCAGATAAAAATCGCACACGCCCGCGCGGTTGTTTGAGTTTTGAGATTTTCCGCACCGGATGAATTTCCAGCCATTCCCAATCATTAATAGCAACAGTAAGAACATGGCTTAAGGCGGCTACATAACGGTTTGCCGTCGTTGCGCCGCGCATCCGCCCAAAGCGGTTTTTACTGCCCATCAATTTATTGCGCGCTGATACAATCAAAGAAGGCGTAAGCACCCAGCGCCTGATTCCAATAATCAAGATAGTTCTTCTGGTTTTTATTGTTGGGCTTGTCCTGCAACAGAACTTCCGTACTGTAACGCTCAATAGCATCAGAAAGCGTAAATTTGCGTGCCTGAGATGTTTTGAAATAACGCCCCTCTCGAATCGCTGCTTCAGTCTGTTGTACCCAGCGCTTCGCATCGGTTAAACGCCCAAAGGTAGCTATTTGCTGTGGATGCCCTTTAATCCGCACACGTGCACGATAGGAAACCGCCCCCTCTTTTAAGTCCCTTTTCTCGATTGTCGCCATAAACCTACTCACAAAATAAAACGCGCAAAAACAACAAGCCATCAATCACAACAGATTGCAACTCTTATGCTTGAATAATAGATAAGCACCTAATTACAAAGACTTATGATAACATTCATGTGTATGGGACAGTGGAAGGGACAACGCCAACTATTTATCGTAAGTGATTGTAATTATTTGCCACCAACTGTCCCGCCAGTGTCCCTTTGGGGTAAAAAGCAAAAAATCCCTCAAAAGGGATTTGCCGCTAAGCTATTGATTTAATTGATAAAAAGATTGGTTGCGGGGGTAAGATTTGAACTTACGACCTTCAGGTTATGAGCCGTCCATAGCTAGATACTAAATAACTGATATAATTACAATATAACGAGGTATACAAAAGAGTGCGTCGTATAGTGCGTAAGTAAATACAGGCTTTTTGCGGTACTTTTATACCCCATTTCTGTATAAAAAATGTGCAAAATACACCTAAAAAACAGGCTCGTCAGGTTCTTGGCCGGAAGTGCGTGAGATATTTGTATAAACAAAATTAAAAATAATCTTATTTTAGCTATTCGGTATTTGCTTTCAGGTATAATCTTTGTTTATTCTCGTTTTTAGTTACCTAAAAATGAAAAATAGGGAAAATTAGAAAAACCTTTCAGAAAGTTTTACATGACTACTAAAATATGCGGTAGAATTACAGCATGAGCATAGAACTAGAAGGAAATTGGGACAATGGATTAGCGTATGACATTCATACGCTTGATAGTACGTATCTCGGTGTTGATGAAAATGGCCGTGATCGTTGGGAGAATACGCGAAGCGAAATGGGCACTCTCGTCTATGGTCTGAAATATAATCACAAAAAAGGAAATATTGCCAAAATTATCGATCTCATAACGGCCAAAATCAAAGGGCTGGATACTTTTGATCTTATTATTCCTATTCCACCTACAAAGCACCGCTTTCTACAGCCTGTTGAAGAACTAGCAAAAGAATTGGGGCGCAGAAAACGGGTTCGGGTTATTAATGCTCTTGAGAAAATGCCATCTGATACGGAAATTAAAAATGTCAACAATCCCGAAGAACGTAAGAAAACTCTAAGGGAAACTATGCGTTTAACAGAAAAACATGACTTTTCTGGGAAGAAAATACTTTTGTTGGATGATTTATTTCGATCTGGTATTACATTGGAAGTAGCAACAAATATTTTGTATAATGATGCTAAAGCTGAAAGAGTATGCGTATTGACCATGACAAAAACGAGAAGCAACCGATGAAAACAATATTCCTATCCGGTTCCAGAGATATCAGTTGCCTGAACGATGACATTCGCTCACGCATTAAAAACATTATGGATAATGGATTTCATGTGATCGTTGGTGATGCAAACGGTGCAGACAAGGCATTGCAGAAATTTTTAGCCGAATCAGAGTACAAAAACGTTACTGTTTTTTGTGCTGGTTCTTCCTGCCGGAATAATATAGGCGAATGGGAGGTGCAAAAAGTCACTGTTGACCCAAAGTTAACGGGTCGTAATTTTTATACGCAAAAAGATAAGGAAATGGCTGCAAAAGCTGATTACGGGCTTGTTTTATGGGATGGTAAAAGCGCCGGATCAATCAACAATGTTTTTGAATTACTCAAAAACAAGAAGTATGCGGTTGTTTATTTCTCACCGGAGAAAAAATTTCACAACATCAAGCATCTTGTGGACGCCCAAACCTTATTGAAAAGCTGTGACGAAAACGCAGTCGATTCCATTAAAAAAAAGATAAAACTGAATAGCGTTATTCGTACACTTGAAACCGCTCAACAAGAAGCATTTGGATTTTGAATATCCAATTCTACTAATACGCATCTGACAAAAAAACAAAATTTTTGAAAAGCTCTTACAGACTAAACTAGTAAAGAGCAAAGGAGACTTGATAACCAAATGGTACCTGTGCAAATTCTAAAAAACTCTCAGGATGTTTTTCCTTTCTTAGAAATGATTAAAACAGCTACAGATGCTAACCGAGAGGCTCTAGGATTTAACCCCGTGGGGGTATATGAAGATTCTATCAAAAAAGGAAAATTATGGGTTGCAACAGATTCTCATGGTAATTATTTGGGACATATAATGCTTGGAGGAAAACCACCTCAAATACTGCGTATTTTTCAAATTTATATTGGCAATAACCATCGGGGCTTGGGAGTTGCATCGTTACTTATAAAAGAGGTAATAGAACATGGAGAGAGTTTGTTTTGTCTTAACTTAAGAGCAGATGTAGCTAACGACCTGACAAATGCTGTGAAGTTTTGGCAATCTCAAGGTTTTTGCGCTTTAGCTCCTCGTCGTAAGAAAAATACATCTGGAAGAGAAATCTTGATTTTTCAGAAACGGTTGTCTACTCCTAGCCTACTTCCACTTGAAGATCTTCCTCTTAATATTACCGCAAAACCCACTATAAATGGGTGGGATAGTTATGTTATTGATTTGAATATTTTTTTAACACTGCTAGAAAACAGGGAAAATGGAGAACTAATTTCGGAGATCATACAGGCCGCCATTGCAGGTGAATTTAGTTTGTTCGTTACCCCCGAATTTCAGGAGGAATTGAAGAGAAACAAAAAAGAAAAGTCTGATCCTATTTTTGATTTGGCAGAAAAAGCGTTACCCGTTCTAGATAAAGTTGACGATGCAGAGCTGGGTAAACTTAAAGAGGATATCAGACAAATAGTATTTCCGGATAGAAGCCAAACACGCAAAAATGCTGCTAATGATGAATCTGATCTTCGACATTTAGCCTATTGTATCCAAAACTCTAAATCCGGCTTTATAACAGAAGAAAAAACTCTACTAAGAGCAAAAGAGGCTTTGTATAATAGATATGGTCTGTTTGTATATTCTCCCCAAGATTTCAGAATTGAGCATTTCGGAAATATTGCCCCATCCACTTTAGATGTTCCTCTATCAAATGAAGAAGGTTCTGTTCAAATATTGGATAAAAAAACCTCAGCACAATTACGCTCTTTTCTCGAAAGACTAGGAAATGACTTCAAAGAAGTATCAAAGGCAATCTCAAAAGATTCTATTCGCGGTGTGCGAGACAGAAAAATTGTTACAGATGGGCAAGATATACACGCTATTTATGTTGCGCAGACAAAAGGCACAAAACATAATGTCTTAGAAGGTTTTTTTGTGTCGAACGGAGAGCAATTCAGTAATCGTGAAGTTGTATTTCAGCACATGCTAGAATGTTTTATGCGTCTTTCTCAAACAATTAAAGCATTTAGTATCGTCTTTTATATACGGAAAGAAGACTTTGATTTTGAGAAAATATGCATAGAGAGAGGATTTGAACGAACAGATTCTACAATTCACGGAATGGTTACTCTGATGAAAATTTCTTGCCCTTCGCTAGTCACAAAAGCTAACTGGCAAGAATTTCGGGAAACTTTTGCAAAGAATACGGATATTCAACTGCCGCGATTTATTCCCAATGTAAGAAAAAATACATATGGTACATTTATAATCCAAGCTGCAAAAGGTGGCTGTGACTACGAAGCAGATTTATTCCAATTAGAAACCTTGATTTCACCATCCCTTATTCTGTTACCTAAGCGAACAGGTGTTATTTTACCAATAGCTCCGGTTTACGCGGAGAACCTCCTAATTCGTGCTGATGACAGATTGCCTTTTTCTCTATCGGAAGAGGCGTTGCTTCGTATAGAAAAAGCCTACTATCGAAACCCAACGCACACAAAAATATTCTCCGTTGGAATGCCTATTGCGTTTTATGAATCTGGTTCTGGAAGAGGTGTTGTAGGTTGCGCACGGATTACATCCGCAGAAGTTGTTAGTTGTAAAAACGCTTTAAAAATATACAAAAAATATGGTGTTTTAAGCGCAGGAGAACTCGCAAAATATGCAAACAAAAAGGGGAAAGTTCAAGTAATTATATTTGATAACTTTAAAACCTTTCCTTATCCTGTCCCGATGAAGTTTTTACAAAAACTAGGGTGCGCTAAAGCAAATATGGTTGGGCCTGAGAAACTATCATACGAACAGATACACTCAATCATACATGCAGGTATGAACATTCCCACAAAAGATGTTCTTATATCGATACAACCAAGTTATGGATCAAAAATCTTGAATGGTAAGAAAACTATTGAACTAAGGAAAAAGCCATTTCCAGCAAATGGTGGTGTACGTATTTGGATATATTCGACTAGCCCTACCAGTGCGATAGAAGCTACAGCATTTGTTTCAACGGTGGATACGGATACACCGGAAAAAATTTGGAAGAAGTATGGTAACAAATGTGGTATTTCAAAAACCGATTTTGACACATATTTTTCAGGAGCATTAGAAGCGCATGCTCTGCATATTAGCAATGCAAAGCGGTTGAATAAAAAAGTTAAACTAGGTGAGATAAAAAAACTTTTCGACGGTTTCACTCCACCGCAGTATTACAGGTATATTGAACACGACAGTGATTTATTCGATGCTCTCATTACCCGCCAGTAACTATAATTGTTGTTTTTACGCAGCTTTTAGCTTTTCTGATGGATACGTCAAGATATAGTTTGAACACGCTATCTTTATATGGTCTGGCCATATGGATTTTTTATAGACAAATAAGGCCTCAGTCTCACTACCGCCAAGATTTATATACTTGATATTGCTATTGGAATCCAATATGGAACCTATAACTCTTCTATATAAAAATTTATGCAAATTATTTTCTCTCCGCAGACAAATTGTTTGAGCAATGTCCCTCTGAATTGGTGAAGTTTCCAAAATATGAAAAAACGACACCAACTTGTCGTTAACATCACGAACCAAATACAATTCCTGCTTATTCCCGCCCTTAATTCTGCATACAGAATCTTTTATCATCTTATGATTGGGGATATTTCCTTTGCTAATACGCTTTTTCCCCCATTCTTCATATAAAGCCGCTATTTCGTTTAAATGTACGTCGCTATCCCCATTTACCTTATACAACCCATAAGTAGACCCTTTATCCCTCAAAGCCTTCTTTAATCCGGTATAAACATTTTCAGTCTTTCCAGTCAAAAACTCGTCTGTTTTTATAATAACCTCCGGGAAATTCTGAGCATCACCTTTGGTATCATTGCGCCTTCTTCCACTCAGATGTTCATAAGTGTCCACACCATGCTGGAGAAAATCCTCGCGATAAACATCTGATACGTGTGCCAAAACCACAGGCAGACCATACTTCTGCCTCAAGCCGTGAGCATACTGAACAAAAGATTCTGCGCCGCCATTTTGTTTTATATCTGGCCTAAGCATAACCAAACAATCATAAGAACGCGATTGCACCCGCTCATCAAGAAGCCCGTACGTCAAATAGCACGAGAAATCCCTCTCATCTATACAATCGAACCTTTCATCCGAATAAGAGGGACTTCCCATAACATAAGCATACCAACGATGTCTGCCGAACGGCGTAAATCCAGTATTTTTCATATTAATATCGTAGCTGTACGTCGTCAGAGTATTTCGGACTTTGTAGGTAAAAAAATAAGGTGTGTTTTTAGCCTTTGT
>JAGLKS010000074.1 GCA_023140905.1 Alphaproteobacteria bacterium
TATGATCCATTCAATAGATCCAGAGGTTGTTTATATCGGGTATGACTCTAAAAAGAACAAACTACCGGAGCCAACACTTGATGAAACAAATGAGTTGATTAATCGGCTGCGTGAACACGGTTTCGAAGTTCGGGAAAAGCTGATTAGTAAAGCGTGGTATGAGGAAAAAAACAATGAAACGTAAACACGAACGCAAAGAGAAATCAATAGACGAAACATACATCAAAGGACAATTGGTTCCACTGGTAATTTGGACCGGAAGCCTAATATTTCTTACCACTTTAGCGAATTTCGCTTTATGCAGAGCAACAGGCTCACCAGACATTGTAAACATAAATCATTTCATCGTACAAACAGGCTTAGTACTGACATTAGGATTGATAGTTTTAAGAGACAACATGCCAAACGGTGAAGGGGCTGAATAACAATGTCTAGTTGGGACAAATACGTCAATGCTACCATCGCAATTTTAATTACAATTGGTATTTTAATGGTTGCAACACATTTTATAAATTTAAACAAAGAACATTATAGCGGTGGTAATAGAGAATTGATGAACACTATAGTAAAAGATTTCAAGTCCGAATGTGATGGAAATTGGACTGTTTATCTTGATAATTTAGACACTCCAAATGACGAACATGTTAAGATATACAATGGCAAATTATGCGAGTTCAACATACTTCCTGCAAACATGGGTGCTACTTATATGTACACACACGGAAGGGTCACTGCTGTAAAAAACACCGCAAATACAAGCAGCAAAAACATAAAGTACAATCTTTCATATGGAAGAATGTCTATATAGTCAAATTAATCAGTACCAGAAAAGACAATTAAAATAAGTTAATTAATAGGTAAATAAAATGATACCAATTGGATGTTATAATAAAAAATCAAACCGATTTTCAAAAGAGATTGTATTGTGTGAAAATTGCAGTGCTACTCTAAACTCATATACATGTAAATGGATGAGAAACGAGGATGCACTTTCATTTTTGTGGCTTATAAAAATATATTGATGATATTATGGACTACCACGAAAGTAAACAATTTCATCGAACAAACAACAAAGGAGGACTAAAAGTGGACAAATATGAAATTAAATTATGGTTAATTGCAGGAACGCTTGCATTTATTAGTGGAATGGTGCTATCAGAAATTCAAAGCAGAGTTTGTTAGGTGACAACATGCCAAATAAGATGTTAAGAAAGTGAATGGTAAAATAACTTTAGCAGTTATTATAATATTTTTAATTGGGTCGGTTGTATATGGGATCGCATTAAGGGGCACCGTTGAAAGCCATGAAATAACAATCAACGAAAAGTGGATCAAATACAATGGAAATGATGCAAAATATTTAATTTCCGACACAAGTGGCGATGTTTACTCAATTGAAGATTCAATTTGGTTTTTAACGTTTGATGCATCTGATAGGTATACACAAATTAAAATCGGCGAAACGTACAATACAAAAACAATAGGATGGAGAATCAAACCGCTAAGTTGGTACAAAAACATAATACAAATAGCCAATTAAGACCTACATCAAATTTACGTGCAATAAATATAGGGAGCAGGTGATTAAATGATTGAAATTATTGTAGCAATTTTAATCGGGTGGGCAGTAGCCACCACCTTTCAAATAGAAAGTGCAAAACAAGAATTAAAAGAACTGAGGGAAGACCTTAAAAGCATTCATAAGGAGGAGGCAGACGATGAATAAGAATCAAATTAATATTGCAAATAAGATCGTATTTACAATATGCATTTTTGTGCTTGGGGTGAGCGTAGGCTGCATAATCACCGGGGAGCTCAACAAAAACAAAATATCACAACTTGAAACAAGAAACACGCACCTTGAAACCACATTGGACACACAGGAACATGATTATTGGAAGCAAGTCACACTCACATTGGAACAAGATTATTGGAGGCAAGTCACACTATCGGAATACTTGGCGATGAAAACGTTCGAATTTAAAACAGAAGCGGTGTCAGGCGGAAAAGGCGAAATTTCTTTTAATTGATGCAAATCATTCAACATTTCTGGAATACAAGTGTTCAACAACAGGCATATGGAGCTGCGGATTTACTAATTACAGTGCAGAGAATATTGAAAATGCATATATGGGCGGCGGCGGTGTAAGCAAGCAGTAAAAAATAATCGCTTTTAACCCTGAGCACCCACTGGACAAATACTACGGCAGATCATCAAAACAATTAGATGCATCGGCAACGATGGCAGAAATAATCACTTCTCCGGCAGCCCGTTAGTCTCAATCCCCATACTCAACTCTATTTGCCGGAGTATGTCTACTTTCCATTGCAGATCAAGTAAGTTCCGCATCTGCGTTTCAGCATGATCCTTATGTTCTCCATCCATCGTAGGGATTATCAACCTCAAATGCTTAACCGCACCATCATAATCATCTATAATGTCAGCAATAGGCACCTTGTCGATATCAACATACTTAACCTTCCGCATCTCAGGGGATATGTAAAACTCAGATTTAGTTTGCCAGATCGGACGCAAAGACAAATGGTATAAAAACATCTGGTACAAAGACCATTTACTAATTGTTATTTTAAAATCATATTTCTGGTTTCCAATCCTCAAATTAAACTCAATAGCACCATTTTTACGAACATTAAGCTCAGCATACCCGGTTTTAAAGTACTTATCCTTCCGGTAAGGCTGATCCGTAAATGACTTCTTGGACCGTATATGGACTGGAAATCTCGCAATATAACTCATTTTCTAAACCTATGCTTCAAAGGATCTCTCGTGCATGTATCATCAACCTCAAAAATCTCATAATGGCCACCATTACCACTAAGCATCAAAGCGAACTGCCGTTTATTAGAATATCGGTCAAACTTCAATTGATGGATAATATCTTTATGATAATCCATATCAGATTCATTCAACGTAGACGCTGTAACACTAGATTTCATATGCTGGCCCATGATCCATATGGTAGCACCCATCAAAGTGAACTGATCCATCAAATTAGGATCTTGTGAAACAAACATCATCTCTATGCCGGTACGTTGATGCTTTAACACATAGTTACGCAACTGGTACAACGAAGTGATGTTTTCGGCATCCATTGCATTAGGACATATAAAATCAGCCTCTTCTACAACAAACAACGGGGCCTTGCCCCTGAGATCCTTCAAGTATGGTAAAAATCTATCAAGAATTTTCCCAACACTCGCGCGGGCAAGCGGAATACTGTTAGATGTGACAATATTAAGATTGATATTTAGGTGAGGGTAAGTTTCAAGAAGTGCACCCCAATCGTCAACATGGATTTTACTGGGAAAATGAGTCGCGTGGTCTTTAGACCCAACCGGGGGTATAAGCAAACCAGACTGCCATACAATATTCATCATACTAACAACGCTCTGTTTAGTACTATCATGAATACGGCCATGCAAAAACAAACCAAACTCAGCATAACGTTTGTTAAAAGAATCCACCTCATCATCCCGCGTAGGTAAATCAACCAACAATTCCAAAAATTCAAGGGGATTATTGTGGTGGATATTATCAAATTTCAAAAAAGTCATAATAAGTGGGGCATTTTTCGCAGAAAACCCCATACTAATCCAATCTTGCATTTGGTCAAAATCAGACAAATAGAAACCAAAATTCGATATGGTGTGCAGATCAGGAATAAACGCAATCTGATCGCGGCTTAACCAATTACCATATCGTGATTCTGAATGCTCTCCCTGATAATCAAAAATAACCACTGGTCGATGTTTAGAAATCTGTGTGTATAAATTTTTAACTAAAATAGTTTTTCCATACCTCGCTCTGGCTAAAACCATAATAACATTGTAAGAGTGCGTTTCGGGAAAATAAACAGGCTTCCCGAACCTATCACTACCAAGTTTTATCCATCTCAAAGTACACCCTCCCTACTTAAGCGGTATTCAAGATCCCGCACCTTTTCTTGGAATCGATTCATAAGGTTCTTAATGGCATCAATAGACGACTCACCAGTCCGGGCATGCACACCCGCATCCAAATACATAAGATTAATCCTTTCCATTGTTTCGGCTGGGCCCCTATACCTCCTCAAATTAGCGATCTCAGCAAGATCA
>JAGLKS010000075.1 GCA_023140905.1 Alphaproteobacteria bacterium
ATAGGAAGAATAGACAAGCTCAGGCAAAGCGCTATGGCGAAAACAACGGACATTAATTTAGCATCTTTGTTGTTATAGGCATAGCTCTGGCCCCCCCAGAATGTTGCGCCGATCATGAACATAATACACACCATTTCCATTAGATCTGTCCGGCCCATTACGGTAGAATTTATATGCAAATGGTAGGCTGTATATCCCAAGGCTAGAGCAAACCACAAAAGCGTACGTTCGTGCAGGCAATAAAGCGCGTGTACCCCTTGTTTAATATTAGCACTGTTTGTCATGCGGCGAACCAAATCATGAGCTAGAGCAGAGCTTTGCGCGTTATGCTCTTTGGAAATCATTGTGCTTTGACGGGTGTAATTGCAAAAACAGGAGCTGATTTCATAAAGGCTGAGAGTGCGTAAAGCTGTATACCCTCCCCATAGCATTGCTAATAAGCCGATTTCTGTCGGCCCAACTTCCAGAAAAAGGAATGATAGGACTGTGATAGCTACAAGGGCTAGATATAAATACAAACCGGGATGTTTTGATGCGTAATATGACATGACTACCTCAGATCCTTCGAATAATCGGTATCATTTGTTCCATGACTTATGATCGGTAAATTGACGGGATTGTAACGTGAAATAGCTGTGTCCAGCGTGTTTTGGGAGTGAGGCTGACATTTTTGCTGCATGTGTTCTTTAGATTCATTACATTTGCTGGAAGTGGAGTTTTTTTCTGCTTTGGCTCTATAATCGCGAAAGTAAGAAAACGTGCTGCCATCATCATTGAGGCTCTCTGTATTGAGAGTTCCTGTAGAAGAGGAAGAGGGGTTGTCGGAAGCCGGCTCAATAGCGTTCAAAGCACTCATAGTGTGTAAGGTGGCAATTTGCACTGATGTGCGTAGAGGGCGCACGGAATCTTGACCGTTTCTTGTAAAGAGAAAAAGACCGAAAATAATCTGGAGGCATGAGAATAGGGCAATCAGAAAAAACGCCCCGCGCCTTGGTGGGTGAGGATTGGCGAATCGCATGGCGTAATTTTAAATGATTTTTGTGCAGTTTCAAAAGTTTTTATCAAGCTTGTTCTTCGTAAATAACCTCACCATAGCCATATTTGACATGTTTTTTGAGGTTAATGTTGCTTAAAACAAGGGCTGTACGTATATGTGCAAAATTCAGGAATTGTAGTAATCCTCTGTGGATAACATTACGTTTCGTTTTGTTCCAGCTAACCAGATAGAGCAATAAATCCGAATGAGGGCTTAATGCACGTGCATCAGCATTTGTCAGACAAGATGGCGTATCGATAATGACCAGATCATAAGAGGCTTTCATGTCTTCTATAAGTTGCCCCATTTTCTTTGTAGATAATAAATCCAGAGCGCTATTTGGCGCAGCACGTCCATATATGATGTGCATGCCTGATGGGTCTGTGCTTTTATCTATGACCTCGTTTAATGAGGCTTTTCCTGTCAGGTATTCGATAAGCGACATTGTGTTTTCACCATTAAGGGCTTGATGGACAGCCGGTGCGCGTAAATTTGCATCTATCAGAAGAACTTTTTCGCCTGATTTTGCGGCTAAACGTCCCAGCCATGTGCATAATGTTGTTTTCCCCTCATTGTCTTTAGAAGACGTTACCAAAATAACTTTGTTGTCTTTTGTAAAATGGCCGTTTTTTAGCTTTATATTTAGACGCAGCGAACGCAAGGCTTCAACAAGCGTGCTGGAAGGGTAGTTCAAAACATAATCAGACAGAATTTCATCGTCTTCTTTTTTTGTTTCCGGTATAAGCGCATAGCAAGGCAGGCCGAAACTATGTGATAACCGGCGGCCACTTAGGAAAGTTTTGCGGCTACGTTCAACAATGACCGGAATTAATAAACCTAAGAACAAAGAAACAAGCGCAGACAGAGCAATCAAACGCGGTTTATCCGGGAATATCGGATTTTGCGGAGGAATCGCGGGCTTTATAAGCTGCATAATATTTTGTTGTGCAGGGCGTTGAGATGCGATTTCTTTTTCATGTTTGGAGGCTTTTTCTGCCAGCGTATCGCGCATTTTTTTTGCGCTGATATATTCATCAATAAGATTAGCCAGCAAGGCTTCGCGCTCTTGTTTTATTTGTTTTTCCAGTGCCAGAATTTCTGCGCGTATATTTATAATTCTTGGATGCTTCTCACCATAACGCAGAAACAAATTCTCAAGCCCGTAATCATATCTGCGTTTGCGCTCTAGCAAATTATCAAGAAGCCCTGAATGAAGATGATCTAGTGCTGCTTTATTATTATGAACATTGAGACGCCCGTTTCCCCCTATAAAGGCTGATAACTGTACTTTAAGTTCCAGATAACGGGTTTGTGCTTTCTGATACTTAGGGGTTAAAACCAAACTGGGAAGCACGGTAAAAGAGGAAGAAGGAGGAGGAACTTGTTTTATCTGTTTCATATAAGCATTGATAAAACGGTTTAATGTTAGGGCAGATTGTACAGCACTGTGACTATCATAACTTAGATTTACGATATAAGAATTAGGGATATGCGTAAAATTCAAACGCTCTGATGAAATGAACGTATATGCATTATGAGTGCTTCTCGCTCTTTTTACTTCTTGCAGTTTTAGTCCTCGTGCTGAGTTTGAATTTTGCATCATATGCAATTGCGTTTCAATGAACGCATTGTTTTGATTGGGAAATGCAAGTTGTGCATGTGCACGATAAATTGTCGGGATGTATTCTATTGCCAGTAACCCTATGCCAAAACAGAAAAAACTTATGCTTAAAGCCAGAATTTTTCTCCGGCTCAATATAGGCAAGATATTATTGCTTGTATCAGGTGGAAAATATAAATCTTGATGGTATGAATAATTCTCAGGCAGCGCGGAATCAACAGACGCCTCCGCATTATGCGTTAGCCCTATACTATCATTTTCCGGTTTCTTAGCCATTGCTTAATTTACTCTGTTCTAGCGTTCTTCTATAATGATGATATCGCCATTATGATAGCTCAAAGCGCCTGTTTGCGCCTGTTTGCGGTAATAAACACCATCAATATCACGGACAAGCTCGAATTCATTTTTATTAGCTTTATTTGTGTACCCGCCAGCCAGCGCAATAACATTTAGAATATGTCCGGCATGTGGAGGCAAAGTATAATAACCGGGTTTATTAATGGCTCCGACAACGTAAATACGTTTCATTTTGTGCCGCGCTTGTTGTTCCGGGCGCATATGTTTTGTGTACTCACGTTTTGAATGTACGTGTTTACGTTGCTTTATATCTTTGATAGGTTTCGCTTCTTTTTCATGAGCAGGTTCGGCTTTTGCATGTTTCTTGTTGGGGTCTTCTTTGACGGCAACATCAGGATGATGCAAGTATCCGTCTTGTAATTTTTGCACAATAAGAAGTTTGGCTTCATGCGGGGTTTTTCCTGCAACAAAGACCTTCCCGATGAGAGGCATGTTAATCTCACCTATTTTATCTATAATGTAAAAATCGGATAAATCTTTTTCAGCTTCGACCAAAACGTTAATTTTATCGCCGGTTTTGAGCAAATTATCCTGAGGTTGTTCTACAGTTTCAGGGGAAGTAGCTGCATATAGTGGTGCAGTGTTGCCCATGACCATAATGCCTGTTGTCAGACATAATGTTGCTATAAAAGATCCCATACGCATAGTCTTGACAAACATCGCTTGTCTCCCACGTGTTTCCAGAATGAATAAGACTCGAGAATAATATATGCAGTGATTACCTGTAAGCATAAAAGCTTAGCTTCGCTCAGACAAGGGCAGGGGCAGGTAAAATGCAAATCCATCCTCAGGAAAAAGACGTAGATATAGCGTTTCACCTGAAAACAGGGAAAATAAGTGAAGCTACTATAAGCCTATAAATTTACCCCGTCTTTTGTCAGATTATGCGTGATAATCTGTGAGCCAATGGGCAAATCTGTCAATGTGACGTAAAATTCAGGTGGAATACCGTCTTTTTCATATAGAGACGCATAGCCGCCAATGTTTTCAGCAAAACGGTTTGCAGCTTCTTTTGGTTCAGTTTCATACATAGGACGTTGAAGCAAAAGGGCATATTCATGGTTTTCTGTTTGAGCAATGATATCTGATTGACGGCGTAAGCGAACCAGATATTGCGAAAGTTTTGCTGAAAGGCAATCTGCGGCGTACGGGCCTTCGCTTTCATATATATTATGATAATTCTGTATGCCTATAAAAACGACATAAGAGCGTTCACCATAACGATCAGCCCGGTCAATGGCTGAGAGAAATAGCTGGTTAAAGGCTGATTTTGAGATGATACCGCCAGCGCTGGGGAAATCTATGCTATCGTCACCGATTCGTTCTATTTGTTTAACGAGGTTACGTGCATTATCAACAACATGATCGAGATTTTCTGAACTGACAGGCTTGCTTAACGCATCATTTGCGCCGGATTTGATGGCTTCAAGGCGTGTAATTGAAGCACCGATCTGAACAACATAAGTGTATCTCCCTGTCTTGTGGCGCAAATTCAAGATAAGAGGATGTGCGCTGGTTAAGGGAGCCGGGTCAATAAAGATCAGGTCAAAAGGCTCTTTTTCTGCGCGTTCTATCGCATTATTCTTAACCGGTTCATGTACGATTTTGTGACCGAGAGGCTTAAGACGACTTGTCATGAGCTGAGCGGTGATCTCTTCTCTGTCAACGATAAGAATTTTCATGTTTCATGCCTTTTTCTAAAATCCTTGGCAAAGGTGTTCTTTGCTATGCCAAAGCACTATTTTTAAGCTAAACTGCTATACTTGATAATGGCAAAAAAAACTTAAAAAAAACACTAATAAATCGCGGGGTAATGGCTTATGTTGATAAGTTATTGAATTTTTTCACTTGAATGTAGAAAATTGGAAAATCTTTCAAGTGTAAATTAAAAAAATATACATTTGATATTGGGAACCGGAATAAGGAAAAAATAAAAAAATGAGTATTGTCTTACATAAGAATGATTTGCCAGATGGTCTGGATTTGGGAAAGATTGTTGCTATTGATACTGAAACGATGGGGCTTAATCTTTATCGCGATAGATTATGTCTGGTTCAGCTTTCCAGTGGAGATGGAACAGCACATTTAGTGCAAATGCTTGACCCGTCTTATAATGCTCCGAATTTGAAAAAGCTGGTTAGTGATCCGGCTGTTCAGAAAATCTTTCATTTTGCGCGTTTTGATGTGGCGATTTTGCAATATTCTTTGAACGTGGCATGTCCGAATATTTATTGTACCAAGATTGCGTCAAAATTAGCGCGAACCTACACGGACAAACACGGGCTGCGCTATTTGTGCCGGGAATTGCTGGGTGTAGATATAAGCAAACAGTATCAATCTTCCGACTGGGGGGCTTCTGAGCTGAGTTCTGAGCAACTCAATTATGCGGCTAGTGATGTGTATTACCTCCACAGACTTAAAGCCTGTTTGTCTCCTATGTTAGAACGTGAAGGTAGAATGCAGCTTGCACAAAGCTGTTTTGAATTTTTATCATCACGTGTTGAGATGGATACTCTTGGCGGGTATGGCGATATATTTGAACATTAGTAGAGAGTTGCAGAAATGACAGCAAAAGCGGAAATGAGTAATACCATGGTTGAAGGAGCTGTTGAACTTGATATTCAACGGGCCGTGCATGTTCTAACGACAGAAGGGCTTGCTCTTAAAGCTCTGGCTGACATGATTGATGGGAGCTTTTCAAAAGCGGTTAATGCAATCGATATGATGAAAAATGAGGAACAGATGTCAGGGCGCCTTATCGTGGCTGGTATTGGCAAAAGCGGACATGTTGCGCGGAAAATTGCGGCAACTATGGCCTCGACAGGTACGCCCTCTTATTTTGTGCATCCGGGCGAAGCCAGTCATGGCGATATGGGGATGATTACAAAGAAAGATGTTGTTCTTATGCTGTCCAATTCCGGTGAGAATGCGGAGCTGTCAGATTTGATACATTATACGCGCCGTTATAATATTACGCTGATTGCTGTAACCGGCAAGAGCGAATCAACACTAGCGCATCATAGCGATATTTGTCTGTTACTACCATCTGTAGGAGAGGTTTGTCCAAATGGTTTGGCTCCGACAACATCAACAACAATGATGATGGCGATGGGAGATGCTTTGGCTATTGCTTTGTTAGAGCGCATGGGGCTGACGCTTGAGCAATACAAAGTGTTCCATCCGGGTGGAAAGTTAGGCCAGAAACTAATGAGTGTGGCCGATCTTATGATTTCCGGGGATGATCTACCTAGAGTGGATATAAGCGCTCGTATGGATGAGGCCTTATTGGCATTAACGGGTAAAAATATCGGATGTGTTCTGGTTTTTGATGGGGAAGAGTTGGCAGGGATTGTTACTGATGGTGACTTGAAACGTCATATGTCCCCTGATTTATTGCAAAAGTCTGTCTCTGAGATTATGAGTAAGAAACCTAAAGCCATTGAAAAGGATGTAATGGCTGTTCGGGCTGTTGATATTATGACTCAAACGCCGGGGAAGTATGTCACTAGCCTGATTGTGTGTGACGGTGATAAAACATGTGGCCTTATTCGTTTGCAGGATTGCCTGCAAGCCGGTGTTGCTTAATACTTTTATCGCCCATGCTGGAGGATTGTCGTATTGGCTCAAACTGATCTTGATAAAATTGCGCAAAATGAAGAAAAGGCTGCTCGTTTAGAGCGTCTGAGCCGGCGTGTGCGCAAAGACGATCATTATTCTGTGCATGGATATAGCAAGTTTGTCCGGTTTATGCGTTTAACATTACCGCTTTGCGCGTTAGCTATTCTCGTGATTCTATATTTGCGTTCAGGGTTGGAAGAGCAAGTTATTAAACCTGTAGAGGAAGCGGCAACAGCATCAACATCGCAGTTGCAAGAACGGTCTATTTCAAGAAATGAGCTTTTAAACCCTAAATTTGAGAGTGTAGGTAAGCAAAGTCAGCCTTATGAAATTACGGCAAAGCGTGCTGTGCAGGGTGCAGTAAACAAGGATTTGATTATGTTGGAACATCCGGTAGGAAGGATGGTAATGAAAGACGGTGTATCTGTGACGCTGCGTTCAAATGCCGGAGCATACAGGCAGGATACTGAGCGGTTCTTTCTAACAGGGGATGTTTATCTGGAACATAATGGCGGTTATATATTGAAAACACAAGAAGCGCATATAGATTTAAAAAAAGGTTATGCGTGGTCAGAGAAAAATGTTGAAGGAACAGGGCCGGATATAAAAATTGCTGCCCGTGGTATGCGTGCAAACAGCGATACGGGGGAAATTATTTTCACCGGACCGGCAACACTAACTTTGAAGAGCGGCGTAGAAGGGTTCTAAGAAAATGAGTAATAGTATCAATTGGATAGACAAAGGAAGAACGACATTTATATTTGCTTTATGTTGCGCTATATTGTGCAGCATTCCGTTGTGTGCGCGAGCGCAAGGGGTAGAGAATGTTAATCCGGATCGGGATAAGCCTATAGAGATTACCGCAGATGAAAGTCTGGAATGGCATCGTAATGATTTGTTTTTTAAGGCCAAAGAAAATGTCCATGCTGTGCAGGGAATGACAAAGCTTTCTTGCGATGAATTAATTGCAAAATACCGCAATAGTGAAAAAAGCAATATCGATATTTACAGTATAGAAGCAAGCGGGAATGTAAGTATAATCTCGGCAGATAGCAAAGTTTACGGGCAAAAGGCTGTTTATGATGTTGATAAGGGGCTGGCGCAAATGACGGGCAAGAATTTGCGTCTTGTTTCCGAAGATCAAACAGTGCGTGCGCGTGATAAATTTATCTACCAGATTGCTACGGGGCGTTTAGAAGCTATTGGAAATGCTGTGGCTGTGCGTGAGGGTGACAAGATTGAGGCCGATAAGCTGGTTACCGTTTTTGTAGATGGAAAAGACGGTAAGCGCAGGTTGAAGACATTTGACGCTATTGGCCACGTAGTTATTACGACTCCTGATGAAGTGTTAACCGGCAAGAAAGCACGTTATGATGCAAAGACAAGCGTTGCTGAATTGACAGGGAATGTGCGTATCACGCGTGGCCAAAGCTTTGTTGAGGGTGTGCGGGCGCAAGTTGATTTGAATACAAATATCAGCAAAATCTTTGGGGCTGTAGCTTCTTCTAGAGTAGAAAGTAATGAAGTAAAAACCGAAGATACTATATCCGGGCAAGACAATACAGGGCAAGGTGATACAGGTCAGGGACGGGTGCGCGCCATCTTCTATCCAAAAGAAAAAACACCGTAGCATACCCTGCGTGGCGTTTTCACTTTACTGTCTAATGTTATTGTAGACCATTTCCAGATTCGCTATCCATTCACAGGTGCATTGTGCAGAGGTGTTTTTTTGTTGTCTGGTCCTGATTTTTTGTCGCAGCCCTGTTCCCATTCCTCTTTCCATTCCCGCTCGAATCTTTTGTCTAAGTGTCTTCCGACGAAGATGGCTCCGATAAAGACTGTATTCATAGCTGCAAATGTGGCTGTGAAGTCGCCTGTGGTTCCGATTAGGCCCATAACTCCGGCCACGCTGAGGATCGATAAGGTGTACGTGTCTGCATTTACAACTCGTCTAGCGCTGGAGTCTCTAAATGCCTCCTCAGCATTCTTAGCTTTTTCAGTATTCTTATCATTATCACTCATAATTCACCCTAATAAAATTCTAAAAATTCAACACCATACCTTGTGCATTATTTTCATAACCAGAGTCAAGGTTTTTTGATATTTTCTACCTGTCCAGTATAAGCTATAATAGTTTCACTTGTAAAATAAAACAGAATTGCACATAATCTTGCAATTATATAACCCTAGGTTATTTTTGTGATAATAGGGCTTGCAGGTTTTTGATCTTGGCGTAAAATCATATCTTAGTAAAAATAATTTAAAGACGGTATAAATGAGTAGTCCTTATAAGAAATCACGTAAGCCCCGGCTGCAAAGCGTTCCCAAGGGGTTAGCGGTTTTTCATATTTCTAAGTCCTATAAAAAGCGTCCGGTTCTCCGCGATGTGAGTTTGAATATCAATCGTGGTGAGGCTGTGGCTTTGCTCGGACCTAACGGGGCCGGTAAAACAACATGCTTTCATATTATCACCGGACTGATTAATGCTGATAGTGGTGTGATTATGCTTGATGGGCAGAATATTATGGGGTTGCCTATGTATCGCCGCGCCCGTATGGGGATCGGCTATTTGCCTCAGGAAGCCTCTATTTTCCGTGGGTTGAATGTTGAGGAAAATATACGTGCTGTTATTGAGCTTCAGGATTTTGATAAAGAAGATCAGGATTTAATGCTTGAAGATTTACTGGCGGAATTTAGCATTGAGCATTTGCGCCGTACGCCGTCTTTGGCTCTTTCCGGTGGAGAACGCCGCCGCGTAGAGATTGCACGAGCTTTAGCTGCTCACCCTGATTTTATCCTTCTCGATGAACCGTTAGCCGGTGTGGACCCGATTGCGGTGAATGATATTCGTGTACTGATTGCGCAATTAAAAACGCGTGGCATAGGTGTTCTGATTACGGACCATAATGTGCGCGATTGTCTCGGCATTGTTGACCGCGCTTATATCTTGCATGACGGGAAAGTCCTCATGGAGGGATTGCCCGAAGATATTGTCGATAATGACGATGTGCGACGGCTCTATTTGGGCGAGGGTTTCTCCCTATAGTTTTTTGTTTCGCCAATGAAAAACCCGTGATAAAATAAGCACCATGAACACACTGTCCCAGCATCTTGATCTCAGACAATCCCAGCAGCTTGTTATGACGCCGCAGCTTCAGCAGGCGATCAAATTATTGCAGCTTAATAATGTAGAATTGAGCGAGTATATCGAAGAAGAGCTGGAGAAGAATCCTTTGCTGGAAAAACAGGATTCTGTAGATCAGGGGAGTGATATTTCATCTCAAGAGCATGAAAGCGAGGATGCACAGGCAAGCAAGGAAGCTCAGAAAGATGATGTTGATAGCGCGTTTAATCAGGATTATGAGAATTCGGATAATGCTTCTGTCGATGCGAAAGATTTTGATGCGGGGTCTTCTATGGCTGATATTGGCGCTGGAGGTAATTCGAAATTTGATTCTACGGAGGAACCATTTGAAAATCGTATTAGCGAGGAAAAGACTCTGCGCGAGCATTTGAGCGGGCAACTTAATGTTGCTTTTAGTAAAGAGCGTGACCGCATGATTGGGGCTTTTCTGATAGACCGGTTGGATGAAAGCGGATATTTGCGGGATAGCGCGGAAGATTTGTCAAAACGTTTTGGTTGTTCGCTAGAACAGGTGAAAAATTTACTGGTGAGTATGAAGCAATTTGATCCTACAGGCGTATTTGCAGGCGATTTGTCGGAGTGTTTGTGCCTGCAACTTGAGGAGCGCGGGCAGCTTGACGCCCCAATGCGTATCTTGATTGATAATCTACAAATGCTGGCAGATCACGATTTTAAGAAATTGGCTGATTTATGCGGGGCGAATGATACATATCTGATGGATATGGTCGCAGAAGTTAAAGCTCTTAACCCTAAGCCTGCTGGCTTGTTTGACCATTTTGTTGTGCAGACAGCGGTTCCTGATGTTTTGATGCGGAAGTTACCTAAAAATATAGGCGGTGGTTGGCGTGTAGAGCTAAATAATGAAACACTGCCGCGTGTGCTGGTCAATCAAGAATATTATACGAAAGTCTCGGAAAATGCTGCACGCAGCAAAAATAAGAAAGACCGCGAATATGTGACCACACAACTAGCCTCGGCAAATTGGCTGGTGAGATCGCTTGAACAACGTGCGAAGACAATTTTAAAGGTTTCCAGTGAGATTGTCGAGCAGCAAGACGCTTTCTTTAATTATGGAATTGAATTTCTAAAGCCGTTGACGCTTAAAGATATCGCAGAATGTGTTGAGGTCCACGAAAGCACGGTTAGCCGTGTGACAACAAATAAATATATAGGAACACCACGTGGCATATTTGAGCTTAAGTTCTTTTTCTCAACCGGAATAGTATCGCAAAGCGGTATTGTGCACTCTGCCGAGGCTATTAAGGCACGCATTAAAAGCTTGATTAATGAGGAAGAACCAAAGAAAGTTCTTTCAGATGATAAAATAGTTGAAACTTTGCACGCAGAAGGAATCGATCTTGCAAGAAGAACTGTTGCTAAATACCGTGAGGCCATGCATATTGGCTCTTCCGTGCAACGGCGCAAACAAAAAAAGAATTTGGAATCGAGTTTATTAACAAAGGGGACCTAAAACGATGGAAATGACCGTTCAAGGCAAACAAATGGATGTTGGCGATGCTCTTACCGAGTATGTAAAAGACAAGCTAACAGAAGTAAACCGGAAATATTTTAACCATGCTACAGATGCGACTGTGACTTTCTCGAAAGAGGGACATGGCACAGGTTTGTTCAAGGTTATTATATCCTTTAATATAAGTAAAAATATCGAAGTTGTTACAGAAGCGGTAGAACAAGATTCATATGCTGCTTTTGATAGCTCGGCTGATAAAACTGTAACACGTTTGCGCCGTTATAAAGAACGTCTGCGCGATCATAAAAGCCGTACAGAAAAAACGCCTGAAATGGAAATGATGAAAGCTAAGGCTTACACACTTCTTCAGAAGGCTATAGATGAGTCAGATGAATCCGTTATTGAAGCACAGGACCCGACAATTATTGCTGAAATTCAGACAAACATTCTTAAAATGAGTGTATCTGATGCTGTGATGCGTATGGAGCTTGCAGGCAGTAATGCTCTGATGTTTAGAAATGCCGGCAATGATAAACTGAGTATGGTTTATATACGCCGTGACGGCAATGTTGGCTGGATTGAGCCGGATGATTAGTGGATTGATTCTTGCTTTTGTAAAGCAACAGAAGCAAGGATTTTAATGTACCCCCATCCCTATAGGAGGTTGTCCGGTCCTTTCAGGTAATATTTCTGAAGAAGGTAAAGGATTGTCAGGAGCTATGGCATTCTGCGGTTTTTCCTCTTCCAACCGTCTTTCCTCTTCCAACCCGGATAAACGTTGTGAAACCATCGCAGGGAGATTTTTGTGAGGAAGCACGTAAGAGCCTTTCCTTTCATTACCTAAGCCGTCAAGGTATCCTTGTTCTTTCTTCCAATCTATTTCTCCATTTTTACGAATGGAATTCGTGGTATGGTATGACAATGGATCATTAACGTACATCGTACCAACTTGCTTAGTGGTGGAAATGTGCGCATCTCCAGATATTTTCAAAAGACGGTTAAGATTATTGTATCCACCACATGACCCTAAAAACATAAGGTTAGTTTTCGATGAGAAATAAGGCATTGTGTTCTTGAGATTATAGCTGTGACCACGATGTGTCACAGCATCAAAAGAAACATCTTTTATTGTTGCCGCATCTTTTCCTGCAATGGCATTTAAGATGTTATCAGGAGATGATCCGGGTCTATTGGCATAAATCTCAACATCACCATGAGGGCCACCATGTGCACTTATTTTGATATACTTGTCATGATGATTTTCAATCACATATCCTTCTTTACCTTCATAGGTTTTCATAAAGTTATTGAAAGAGTTCTTGCTGTCCTTATCATCAGAAAACACCATTAATTGACGATGAATTCCGTCACTTCCAAACAGGGCTTTAGCACCCATTTTTGAAATTTCTGGTAGCTTATAATGGGCTTCATTTGTAATATTTATCTTAGCCGATCCACTCAAACTATTATAATACGACCCTGCAATTGCATAAGAATCTTTTATTCTACCTAATGGAGCGTTATCATACTGTTCTTGGATAAAATTCTCGAAATTCGCTTGTCTATTTATAGTTTCAATACCATTTGTAATCTCTACAAGACCTAGATTTTCTTGTATTTCTGGAGCTTTAATACCATTTGTAATCTCTACGAGACTTATAAGAGCTTGAGTGTCACCATTTTCGATGCGCTTTGCAAAGCTATCTTGAATACTATTCCATTGATCGTTATCATTAGGGATCAAAACCATTGCTTCGTTCAGTTTATTATACTGTGCAGCCATACCCAGAAAGAAGCCTATAGATTGCGGGTATTGTTTAACAATACTATCTTCGGAGGCAAAAGCTTCGTTCCACCCCCCTTCCTTTTCTACAATAGAGTTATTCAGACGCTCAAACAGACCAAGATAGGTTGATGTATAGACCTCTTCTCTCCCAAAGATCATAAGTTTATACAAGTCATCAGCACTATATTTTTCAACAGAATCAAAGCGGATATCCGGTTGGTCATGTAGACGGTTCAACTCACGCGCAGCCTTCAATGCGTCATCACGCATACTCGGTATTGTGGTTATTTTCTCCAATGTATCAGCGTTTAAATATTCCGGAAGAGCTATGTTTTCAATAGTCAAGCCTTCCATAAACATAAGCAAAGTTTGACCGGCATTCTCCATGACATCTTGGTGTTCGTTTTTAGGGATATGATGTATATAATCCTCTGCATATCGTAGAGCCGTTCTAGGATCATCCTTTGCAGCTTGAATTAGTAGATCGGCGAGTTTATCCTTAGGGATATAGTTCACATAGTCATCTACAGATTTTAAAGCCGTTTTGGGATCATCCCTTGCAGCTTTAGTTAGGAGGTCGGTAAGCTCATCTTTATCAAGAATATGGTCCGCATATTCATTTGCAAATTGTAGAGCCGATCCAGGATCATCCTTTGCAGTTTGAATTAGGAGGTTAGCGCGCTCTTCCTTAGGGATATATTCCGCATAATCCTTTGCATATTCTAAAGCCGTGTAGGGATCATCCTTTGCAGCTTGAACTAGGAGCTCGGCGCGATCTTTCTCAGGGATATAGTCCGCATATTTATCTGCATGGAATAAAGCTGTTCCGGGCTCCTTCTCTGCAGCTTGAGCTAGGAGCTTGGCGCGATTTTCCTTAGGGATATAGTCCGCATAATCATTTGCATGGAATAAAGCTGCTCCGGGCTCCTTCTCTGCAGTTTGAACTAGGAGCTGGGCAAGCTCACCTTTGTCAGGAATATAGCCCGCATAATTCTCTGCATATTTTAAAGCCATGTAGGGACTCTTCTCCACAGCTTGAGTTAGGAGGTTGGCGAGTTCATCCTTAGGAATATAGCCCGCATAATTCTCTGCATATTTTAAAGCTACGTTGGGAGCATCCTTTGCAGTTTGAGTTAGGAGGTTGGCGAGTTCATCCTTAGGAATATAGCCCCCATAATCCTTTGCATATTCTAAAGCTGCGTAGGGAGCATCCTTTGCAGCTTTAACTAGGAGCTTGGTCAGAACTTCCTTAGTGATATGATGTTTATATTTATCTGGATATTTTAAAGCCACTCCAGGAGTCTCATCTGCAGCTTTGATTAGGAGCTCGGTGCGATCTTTCTCAGGAATATTAAGTATATATTTATCCGCACTTTCTAAAGTCGTGAAGGGAGCTTTCTCTGCAGCTTGAGTTAGGAGCTGGGCAAGTTCATCTTTATCAGGAATATAGTCCCTATAATACTTTGCGTTTTCTAAAGCC
Source organism: Alphaproteobacteria bacterium (assembly GCA_023140905.1). Classification (GTDB taxonomy): domain Bacteria; phylum Pseudomonadota; class Alphaproteobacteria; order Micavibrionales; family Micavibrionaceae; genus UBA1672. Next base: position 14,515 of record JAGLKS010000075.1, read on the forward strand.
GCGTAGGAAAAATCTTTTACTGCCTGTTTCAAGGCAACAACCAAATCATCCCCACTCAAGCCGGATTCTGCTGGATTCTGTAAAAGTGCTTTACCGTCTATATTAGGCATATAACTAACTCAACCCTGTTTTTTTATCTCAATTATACTTGATTGACATATAAAATACAAAGTAATTAACAAACGCTAGTTAAGAGCTACAATATTAACATCAAAAGAAATAATAAAGCAGAGCACGCTACCGCCGCCCGTTCTTTTTAGAAAGACACGCATCAAAAATAACGAATAAATACAGGATAGCACTATTTTTATAGATTTTGCTCTGGAATCAGTATGAAATATTCCATAACAAATTGATATTAAACATAATTTATTATATGCACTGCATTATAGATTTTACTGGAAATTTCTGTTTGGATCATGTAAACATCGTCTCAACGACGTATCAAACAGAGGAGAGTGATCGGTGGGAATCACGAAGTTTGTTGATTTTGATCTTTTCATGAATCGTGTAAGAACGCATGGTAAAGATCACATGCTCCAGCATTTTGCTCAAAATGTAGCCCCATTATGCGCGCTAGATACAGGATTGGTGTATGAACTTTGCCAGAAGCGCATGTTTGATGGTGGAATGAGTGCAGAAGACGGTGTTGCGATTTTTGATCTGACATCCCGTTTTATCGAAAAACCTGTAATGGTTTTGGCAACGCTGGAAAATGGTATTGCTTTTGATGCATCTGATAATAAGGCCGTAGATGTGTTTGTAGGGGTGTTTTCTTCCGGGAATATTTCAGCGCATTTACAGCGTTTATCGACTGTAGCGCGCTTGTTTCGCTCTAAAGATTTGTCTAAAGCTTTGCGCGAAACCCGCAGCATCGATGAAATGAAAGTGCTATTCATGCCAACGCAAGACTGGATGATAGCGGCTTAATCTGGCTTTTCTCTAATATCAATTGGTAGGTTAGCAACTGCGGTTCGCACGTTAGCACCCAAAAGGGCACAAGCACCCAAAAGGGCACAAGCACCCAAAAGGGCACAAGCACCCAAAAGGGCACAAGCGAGAAGCTTCTCCATAATTTATAGTGGCGTTTGCTTGCGTGGCGTTAGTTAACAATCATAGGGTCAAGATCTTCCTGACGGGCGAGAACTTTAGCTAGAGCCAATGTCTCTACATTTGTTATTTCCTCACCATTTGCGCGGCATATCTGATAATAAGATGTTTCCGCTGTTTTTATCGGACGAATATAGGCAATCTGCCGAAGGCCGAAACTTTTAAAATCGCTTGTAGAAAGTGATTTTAGCACATCGCGTACCGGAGTATTTTCACAGAGAGCTTTATTTGTCATTTTTTCGTCCTCTACCTCAATCGTTAAATATCATAAAACACTAAAAGAGGGGTGTTTGTCAAAATTCTTTTGCAGATAGTAATTCCACTTAAGCAAAACCACTATAAAATAAGCTTATAGAAAACTTGATCTTATGACCTGTTTTCTATAATATCTCCACCATGGTGATAACGGTTCAAAAACAACACATAAATTAAGGAGAATAAAAATGATGAAAGTCTTTAATGGTGATGAAGAAGTTACTATGAATGATATTTATGAACGGGTTAATAAAGCTAGACGACCTTTGTCTCCTTCGCCTTTTCAGCCCCCTGTGAATATTTCGACGATGCCTAATTGGCCCAAATGGGCATTAGATATTACCAATGTTTTAGTCGACTACCGTGGAAAAAACAATGATCTTTTTCTGGATAAAGCAAAAAGAATTATAGAACTAACTGTAGAGGGATATGATGGATGTCGTCCACGGTACAATGATCGCCACTCAATAGCTAGTGCTATAAGTAAGGCATTCGATGGTGATTTCAGTGAAATGGAGAAATATAGAGATCGAACCCCCAATGATGCTTATGATAAAAAGATGAGCAGTGTTGCTGACGATTTTATAAATTATAAAAAGTCCCCCGGTCTAAAACCGGCAACTCTAGGCTAGGCATAGGCTAAAATCCCTCAAGCAAAATGCATTATTCCGAGCTATCCACATCAATGGCCTGAAGCTCGGTTTTTTTGCGCTTTTTAGGGGTGATTTTTATTTTAACAGCATTCGATTCTGGAACAATACGTTCCAGATTAATATGAAGCAAGCCATTATCCAGATCTGCGCCGGTCACTTCAATACCGTCAGCCAGTACAAAGCTGCGCTGAAACTGGCGGGACGCAATGCCACGGTGCAAATAGAGCCGTTGCTGGTCCTCTTGTTGTTTACCGCGAATGGTTAGCTGGTTTTGGTCAAGCTCAATGTCCAGATCATCCATTGAAAATCCTGCAACAGCCAACGTAATACGCAAGCCGTATTCACCGATTTGTTCAATATTATAGGGAGGATACCCCTCTGCGCCGTTTTTGCGCATACGGTCGATGGTTTTTTCAAAATCATCAAAGCCCAGAAATAAAGGGCTATCAAATAGCGATAAACGTGTCATTGTCATCAAAACTCCTCGTATATAATGAGCGAGATCTTATTTCCTTTTTCCCACACAACCTGCTTGGCAGCATCGCAATGAGACAAGACATAACCATAACGCATATATGCTAGATCTTTCAAGAAGATTTGACAAAACGGTATGAGTGGAGGGGCGCAGCTTTATCATTGTGTGGGAAATAAAGCCACGCCCCATAGGATAAGAAAAGCCACCAAGAGAAATTCTCTTGATGGCCGGGTGTTCAAAACCGTAACAACAGAAACGGCGCGACGCTTTTAGGACGTGCCCTGGACATAACGCCACCACCCGGACAGACCGAGAGGCGGCATCTTCGATGCATCTCATATATTAGAAATGCACCAATCACGACTGATGCCAGTCGCTGTTGTTTGAGGTTTTGAAGCCCCGACCTTGCTTTGTTCGAGCAAAACTAGAGGAACTTTACAATACCGGAAAAACATTTGCCAGAGAAAAATCTTTATTGACGCTGGAAATATGCAGATGTTGTGAAACTGCTATATTCATTCAACATAAAAGGCGTTAGAGTAATTTTTATGATACGCAACCAATCTGGAAATGTTCTGTTTTATGTTTTGATCGGGGTC